>CAZPPN010000315.1:0-1205 GCA_964588425.1 uncultured Ruminococcus sp.
TGACTTCACTTTTGAGTTACCAAATACCTTGCCCCATTCACGGATGACGGCTGGAAACGGAATACAGGCGTTTTCCGCTGGCAGTTTGACGCTGACGAAGAAGAGCCGGTGATCGAAACCGAGCTTGATTTCGCGAACAGCGGCATCATCGCGAGTGACGTTTATTTTGTAGAAAAAATCCACGGGCAAGATCTCTATACTGTCACGACATTAGAATATAATCCATACAACAGCTTCATGAGTAAGGAATATAGAACTCTGTACCGCAGAACAGAGGACAGAGATCTGTCGGAAATGAAAGTCATGACTCTCGCCTGTACTTTTCAGAGCAGCGATATGGCAGAAGCCGTAATTCGTTTCAACGCTTCCCATGACGATGCCTATATCAAAATCGAATCCTACGATAAGTATCAGACAGACGGCTTATACGGCGATCTTGTTGACAGATTTGAACTTGATATCAACTCCGGTGTCATGAAACCTGACATCATCATGGGCTATGAATACTCACCGATTGATCTTTATCCTTACATGACAGGTGAAATAACACCTGACGATATCGCGGAATGTGTCAAGAGCAGATATGAGACAAACGGTGCGCTTTACCGTATCGGACCTAATTTCAGCTTCAATACACTTGCCGCAAAATCAGATTCTCTCGTCGGAATGACAAACCGAAATCTTGAAGAATTTCTTGATCTCTATTTCAGCCTTGATGACGATGAATACATCCTTGACGCTCTCGGATACAAGAATGCAGAAAAATTTCTTTTCGGTGACACTGTGTACGGCTGTTTTGTCAGAGACGGCGAGGCTTGCTTTGATGATCCGCTGTATCTGCGTTATCTTGAATTCTTGGCGTCTCTGCCTGAAGAGGGAGAGGTGCTCATGAATAACTCGGCAGGCTCAAATGCTTACCTTGTTGCAGGAGATAAGGACGGTCTCGAATCAGCCGGCGGCACAACAGACGGTGAGAATCTGTATTTCAACGGTCACATAAAATTCGCGAGCAGCATGGATTACATCAGCAATCCCATTCCGACAGTATCGGATCTGAGAGATATATTTGAGATCTGCAATATTTTCGGAACAACAGATGTTGAACTGATCGGATATCCTGCATTGGATAAAAGCGGCATCAGCGTGTTATACAGCGGTGACGAATATTCTGTGACATCATACTGCCAGTATCCCGAGCTTGCATG
>CAZPPN010000315.1:1215-2612 GCA_964588425.1 uncultured Ruminococcus sp.
TTATCGAATCAGTCATGCTTGACTCGGAAATTCTTCCCGAAATTGATACTCTTATGTATGAATTCACCACGCTGAAAGAACCGTATAAGAAATATCTCGACTCCATGACAGGATATGAGTTCTTCAAATCCTTTGATAAGAGCAGAGTAAACGAAGGATGGGATATTACACCGGACAGCTCGATACCCGGACTTGAGTTTTCGGTGGACGAAAAAATCCTTGCAATAGTTGATAATATATACAATAATGCAGGATATACGGGTACGGTATCCGTGAAAATCCGTGATATCGCAAGAGAGGAAGAATCACGTTATCTCTCGGGCGTGATTTCTGCAGAAGAATGCGCCGCGAACGTGCAGAACAGAGTAAAAATATATCTGTCGGAAGTTGAGTAAAGCAGATTTAATTTTGAGCTTTATTGGTTCTTTTGTGGAATATCCGAACATATCCGCTGACGAAAAACTGTATCAAATGATATTGTATTATATTAAATAAAGTGCTATAATTAAACGGTATGATCAAAAACAGAGGTAGAATAATGGACAAAGCACAAAAACAAACACTTGCGGAAGGATCGCTTACCCCCAAAATAATAAAATTCATCATTCCGCTGATGCTCTCCGGTATTCTCCAGCTCGTCTATAATGCGGCTGACAGTATCATCGTAGGGCGCTGGGACGGTGAACAGGCATTGGCAGCGGTAAGCTCTGTCGGTTCTCTGATCAATCTGATAGTAAATCTGTTCATGGGACTCGCAACAGGCGCATCAGTCTGCGTTGCTCATGACTACGGCGCAAAGGATTATAACGGAGTGCAGAGAACTGTTCATACGTCAATGTTTGTCAGTCTTATCTGCGGAGTTTTTGTGGCTTTATTCGGTTTTATCTGTTCCGAAACATTTCTTATAGCAATGGACTCACCGAGCGATGTACTGCCGCTTTCAACTCTGTATCTCCGCATCTATTTCTTAGGATCACCGGCGAATCTGATGTATAACTTCGGAGCCGCAGTTCTGAGATCTGTCGGTGATACAAAGAGACCGCTGTATTTCCTTGCATTCTCGGGAATTATTAATGTAATTCTTAATCTGATTTTTGTTATTCCTTTTGATATGGGAGTCGCCGGGGTTGCACTTTCTACAATAATATCACAATATATTTCAGCAATACTTGTAATCATATGTCTTATGCGTCAGAATGACTGTACCAAATTTGACTGGATGAAACTCCGAATACATAAGGATAAGCTGAAAAAAATGATAATCGTCGGACTTCCCGCAGGCCTTCAGGGAACAGTGTTTTCAATCGCGAATGTGGTTATCCAGTCGTCCGTCAATACATTCGGATCATTTGCCATGGCAGGAAGCGGAGCAGCAGGCAACCTCGAAGGATTTACCT
>CAZPPN010000316.1:0-2604 GCA_964588425.1 uncultured Ruminococcus sp.
TAAAGCTCACCGTCGTATACAGGCAGCTTCTCGCGTCTTTCCTCAAGCCCGTGCATGAAATTGCTGATTGATGTGGGCTTGACCTCAGGCATACCTTCAACATCGCGTGAGCGTTCAAGGAATTCGCACATTCCGTATGTAGGACCGCCGCCGCCGTCACCGTAACCGTAAGCCGCGAGTCTCATATCTGTATTGTGATGATCGACAGTTTCGGAGCACATTGTGTAGAGCGACTTTACATCGGGAGTAAAGTGTGTTCTGTTGAAGTGTGTGAGAACCTCAGAGCCGTCAAGTCCGCGCCAAACGAAAGATTCGGTGGGGAAGCGGTTGCAGTCGTTCCAGCTTATCTTTGTTGTGTAGAAATACTTGACGCCCGACTGGAGCATGATCTGCGGAATGGCAGCATTGTAACCGAATGTGTCGGGAAGCCAGAATGAGTCGGAGCGGTAGCCGAGATATTTTTCGGTGAATCTCTGTCCGTAGAGGAACTGACGTACCATAGCTTCGCCGCCGGTTACGTTGCAGTCACATTCTACCCATACACCGCCGTTGGGTTCGTATCTTCCTTCAGCAACTCTCGCCTTGATTCCTTCAAAAATGTCGGGGTAGTATTCTCTCATCCAGTCAAGGTGCAGAGCGGATGACTGAATGAAGTTGTAGTCGGGATACATATCCATGAGCGTGAGAGCCTGAGAATATGTTCTCGCGCACTTGCGGATGGTCTCGGATATCGGCCAAAGCCATGCGGTATCCATGTGAGAATGTCCGACAACACCGACATATCCTCTCGAACGGTCGCTTCTTCCTTTTGCAAGTGCAGGAGCAATGATCTCGCGTACTTTTTCGGCGGACTCATGGATTTCTTCTTCAGACGCCCACTTAACATCCTGAATGAAGTAGGGAAGTGCGTTCATCAGACATTCGCTTGCCTTCATTACAATATAGTTGTCGTCAGGCAGGAGAGCCATCTGGAGAACCGTTGTGAGATCAAAAATCAGATTCTTGATGAGCTTGTCAACAGCAACGATTCTGCCGCCGCTGTACGTTCTTGTGCCGTTGTAGACGAGGTTGTCTTCGTCGGCTTCATAGCTTGCGTAGGGAGAGCATCCGAGACAGTTGTGACCCGCGTAGCACTCGAGAGCGATGTCGAACTTTTCACCTGCTTTGGCTTTCTGAGTCATGAACATAACGCTGTGGTCGCCGCCGATGAACTGGTTCTTGGAGTTGATGATGCCTGCCGGTTTGCCGTTCTTGAAGCAGAGAATCTCAACAGCATTCACATCGGGAATAACACAAAGCTGCTTTCCTTCAAGCTCAGCGGGAACAGTGTACTCAAAGCGGAGCCACATATTCTGGAATTCGCCGCCCTCGCCCCATGTTGTGCCGGGAGTGATAGGCTGCATAGCGGAATATTCCGGAGGAAGACGGAGATGCTCCTCAGTTTTGTAAGCGTATACAGCTTCAGCATTGTCGACTGTCTTGAAAATCAGCGGAGCATAATATTCAAGAGCTTTTCTGTACTTTTCATAAGATCTGAAAAGATATGCTTTATTAGTCATAATAGTTTCCTTTCGTTCTGAAATAGTGAAAATCACCATGGGAATAATATAACATATAATTTGAAGTTTTTCAATAATTTTTTATAATTTTGTCAATTAAATATTTTTTTGAGCATTTGAAGAAATAGAGAGACAAGTCCTACAATAAGGTTCGTAAATGTATCGTAGAAGACTACCTTGCAAACGCGCATGAATAATTCCGCAGGGAAAACGTAAATTTAAGTTAAAATAACTGTCATAAGGTTGAATTTTCACAAAAATTATAGTATAATTAATATGTATATTAACATAAGGAGAAAAAACAATGCTCACATGGTTAATCAACTTTATTAACGTCTACGTTGTTGATTTCGTCATTGACCTTCTTCTTGCGGTTATCATTCTTGTGGTTGGATTTGCAGTCGTGAATTTTATTCTCAAGAAGATCTCAAGAATGAAGTCATTTGAAAAAGTCGACGCGAACTTTAAGACATTCCTCCGGAATTTCATGGGAACAGCTCTTAAAGTTATCATCATTCTCACCGCGGTCATCGTTCTCGGTGTGCCTCAGGCATCCGTTGTGGCTGTAATCGGTTCTTGCGGTCTTGCGATCGGTCTTGCTCTCCAGGGCGGACTTTCCAATATCGCAAGCGGCATCATTATCATGTTCTGCAAGCCGTTCCATGTAGGTGATTTCATCATATCCGGCGGTATCAGCGGTGTCGTAAAGGATATCGGCATCTACTACACCCTCATTACAACAGGTGATAATCAGGATATCCACGTTCCGAACTCCACTCTCGCTAACAGCACAATTACGAACCTCTCCACCGAGACAACAAGAAGACTCGACTTCGACTTCAAGATCGCGTACTCCGCAGATGTTGATCTCACAAGAAAAGTTCTTCTCGCGACTGCTTCAATGAACGATCTCGTACTCAAAGATCCCGCTCCCGAAGTATTCGTAACAGCTCACGGCGAGTCAGCGGTTTCCGTAAAACTCAGACTCTGGTGCAATGCCGAGAATTACTGGACAGTAAACTTCGGTATGTGGGAAGATGTAAAG
>CAZPPN010000317.1:0-2602 GCA_964588425.1 uncultured Ruminococcus sp.
AGCCTGGTGTTCTTTTGCTTCCTTACCGATCTTGAGAGCTTCTTCAACTTTCTTCTTGAGCATGATGCCGCCTTTTGCGTGTGTGTGAACAACATACTTTCCGATGTACTTGAGAGCGTTCTCGGGTCTGTCACCTGCAACCATTACGAGGTTTGCGGGGTCGAAGTTTACACGAACACCGTTTGCGCCGAGGCTGTCAAGGAATCCGCCAAGAACTTCACCGAATTCGGGACCTGTTTCGAGAGCGAAAGCGGACCCGATGGAATCAGCATAAAGAGCAAGCTCACGGCAAGCCTTACGCATTACTTCTTTCTGTTCGCATTCTTCAACGGGAACCTTGTGAATATGTGTTGTTACGATATCGCATTCGAGAGATTTTGCAATATCAAGAACTCTCTTGGACTTTTCAATCATAACGGGATTGCGTTCGGGATCATCGAATCCGTACCCGAAATCTCCGCAGATAGCAGAGAACACAAGACCGTTTGATTTTACGATGTCAAGAGCTTCTTTTGCTCTTGCGGGGGTCATATCGTCACCGCCGAGATAACCGCCAGTTGCATAAGCCTGAATACCTTCAACACCTAAAGAAGCAGCTTTTTCAACACCTTCTTTGAATCCGAGTCTGAAAGATTCTACCATTGCACCGATTTTCATAATTAATTCCTCCTTGGAATATATTTTATTTGAAATTATTTCTGATTTTCTGTTCGCGCACGTCTGTACCTCTGAATACGAGAGGCTTATATTCTCCGAACAGTCTGCTGATTATTCGGTCGGAATAACGCTTTCTGAGTTCCGACTGAGTCAGATTTGTGCTGATAATCGTTGAACGATGCTGTAACATTCGTGTGTTTATTATGTTGTAAAGACATGATACAGTGAACTGGTTGGTCATTTCACATCCGATATCGTCAATTATAAGCAGATCACATTCGAGATATCTGTCCACATCTTCATCGTTATCCGAAAAATATCCGCCGTTTCCGAATCGCTTTGCTTCATAGTCGCTGAACAGCTTGATCGCCGATTCATACACGACATACGCACCGCCTTCAATTACCTTTGTAGCGACTGCAGAAGACAGATGTGTTTTTCCGAGCCCGGTAGCTCCGAGGAAGAGAAAACTGTCGGATTTGCCCGGGGTGAAATTTTCCGCATAATTCCTCAGAAGAGCAACATTACGGCTCATCACTATTTTATCATCTTTTTCATAATAGTCAAGAGAAAATGTATCAAAAGTCTGAGTTTTTACAAGGGAATACAGTCCGGACGATTCAAGTGATGCCTTGATGATCTCGCGTTTAAGACATTCGCATATGCCGACTCCGACGTAACCGGTATCCGAACACTTTTCGCATGAGTATTTTATGTCGCAGTAATCCTCAGGGTATCCGTTTTCGAGAAGTATCTGCTTCTTTCGCACAGCAAGAGCATCATATTCCCGTCTTATGGCTTCAAGCTTGTCAGAGCTGTCGCTGCCGAGGGATGCTGCCATGATTTTTGCTCCGGTAGTAAAAAGACATCTGTCTATTTCTTTGTATTCCGGGAAACGCGCTGAAATCTCTGTGGTATGCTTTTCATAAGTATTGATGCTGTCAGCTCGGCGAGAAGCTATTATATCCTTTGCCTGTCTGATATTATATCTTCGGCTCATTTTAGAAAAATTCCTTTCTGAAGAGTTCGGTAGATAAAACTCAGTTATCTGATTCGTATGAACGCTTCAAAGCCGCTTCATAGAAATCATCGGTAACAAAGCTCGAGGTCTGTATGTTATCTTTATTTTTGTTTCTTTCGGTATCGCCTGCTGCAACTTCTTCGGGAGTTTTGTATCCGGCTGCATACCAGTTTTCGAGTATTCCGTTCGCATACTTCATATTAGGCTCGTTTGTACGCGAAACCGAAATTTCATATGCGGCTTTTATAAGCTCACGTGAGAATGAATACTTATCAGACCACGCTTTTATTATTTCTTTTTCTTTCGCTATAAGAGCGCGTTTGCCGATGCCGAACAGGTCTCTTACATAATACTCTAGAGATACTCTTGCTTCTATCTGTTTCAGTTCTTCTTCAAGCGCTGAGTATGTAATGATATCTCTGTCATAAAAGTCAAGCGCGAGTTTTTCTATGTATCTTACCGATCGCTTTCCGAACGCAGCGGCGTGTGAGCAGAGCAGAACAATATATTCATGAGGCAGAGAGAGATGGTCGATCAAACCTATAATAATTGCGGTTTCAGATACATTGAACATCTTTCCGAGTATCTGCTGGCACGAGTCGAGGAGTTCGGAACATCCTCCGCTTCGTTCAACCGCCGCCGCGATTTCTTCTGAAGTATAGTGAGGAAGAGTTGTGTGGATCTCGATCCGTGAAGATGCTTTCTTTTCTGTCTTACTCTTTTGAACTGATACGTCCGTACCGCTGATCTGAGCTGACGAAGCGTCTTCATCAAGCGAAAGTGCTCCGACTTCTTTCCATGATCCCAGAGCTCGTCTGAAAGCGTTTTCGGTCATGTCGAGTTTTGATGCAAGCGCCTGCACTTCAAAATTCGGCTCCGCGAAAACGGCAAGAAGAACCTTGAGTTCATCCTTCGAGGCTGTGG
>CAZPPN010000318.1:0-2594 GCA_964588425.1 uncultured Ruminococcus sp.
CAGCTTGGAGATGTGAACCAGACCTTCCTTCTTGGGAGCGAACTCAACGAACGCGCCGATCGGGATGATTCTTGTAACAACGCCTTCGTAGATTGCGCCTACTTCGGGTTCGAAGATGATGCCTTCGATCATAGCCTTTGCAGCCTCGATGGAAGCCTTTTCGATACCGGAAATGAATACGGAACCGTCGTCTTCGATGTCAACCTTAGCGCCTGTATCAGCTACGATGCCCTGGATAACCTTACCCTGCTTACCGATAACGTCGCCGATCTTTTCAACCGGAATCTTCATGGAAACCATCTTGGGAGCGAATTCGGAAACTTCAGCGCGAGGTGCGGGAATAGCCTTGAGGATAACTTCATCAATGATGTAATCGCGGCCCTTGTGTGTTACAGCGAGAGCTTCCTTGATGATCTCGGGTGTAAGACCGTCGATCTTGAGGTCCATCTGGATGGATGTGATACCCTTATGAGTACCTGCAACCTTGAAGTCCATGTCGCCGTAGAAGTCTTCGAGACCCTGAATATCGATCATTGTCATCCACCGATCACCTTCTGTGATAAGACCGCAGGAGATACCTGCAACGGGAGCCTTGATCGGAACACCTGCATCCATGAGAGCAAGCGTGGAACCGCAGACGGAAGCCTGAGATGTGGAACCGTTGGAGGAGATAACTTCGGATACGCAGCGGATAGCGTAGGGGAATTCTTCAACGGAAGGAAGCACGGGGATGAGAGATCTTTCAGCGAGAGCGCCGTGACCGATTTCACGTCTTCCGGGACTTCTTACTGCCTTAGCTTCACCTGTGGAGTAGCCGGGCATATTGTAGTGGTGCATATATCTCTTTGTTTCTTCTTCGGAGATACCGTCGAGCATCTGAACATCGGAGATAGAACCGAGAGTTGCAACTGTAAGAACCTGAGTCTGACCTCTTGTGAACATACCGGAACCGTGGTCGCGGTTGAAGAGGTGTACTTCAGCGGCGAGAGGACGGATCTGATCCATTCTTCTGCCGTCAACACGCTTCTGTTCATCAAGGAGCCAGCGGCGTACGATCTGCTTCTGAACCTTGTAGAGAACTTCGTCAAGAACGACGCGCATTTCTTCCTTGCCTTCGTCGAACTTGTTGTAAACAGCTTCTGTGATGGGAGCCATTCTTGCGTCACGGATGTTCTTGTCGTCTGTATCAAGAGCAACCTTTACATCGTCAGCGCAGAAATTGTAAACCGCGTCAAAGAGATCGTGATCAATTTCAGCGGAGGGATATTCGAACTTGGGCTTGCCGATTTCAGCTACGATGGAGTCGATGAATCCGCAGAGCTTCTTGATTTCTTCATGAGCGAACATGATAGCTTCGTACATCTTGTCGTCCGGAACTTCAGCCGCGCCTGCTTCGATCATAACAACCTTCTGCTTTGTTCCTGCAACTGTGAGTTCAAGCACGCTGCGGTCTCTCTGGTCTGCTGTGGGGTTGATGATGAGGCCTTCTTCTTCTGTGAGACCTACGAACACGCCACCGATCGGGCCGTTCCACGGAATATCGGAAATAGAGAGAGCGATGGATGCGCCAACCATTGCAGCGATTTCGGGTGAAGCGTCGTGGTCAACGGAAAGAACGAGGAGAGAGAGAACTACATCGTTTCTGAGATCCTTCGGGAAGAGAGGGCGGATAGGTCTGTCGATAACACGGGATGTGAGGATAGCCTTTTCGCTTGGTCTGCCTTCTCTCTTGAGGTAAGAACCGGGGATTCTGCCGACTGCATAGAGTCTTTCCTCAAAGTCGATGGAGAGAGGAAGGAAGTCGATACCGTCACGGGGTCTTTCGGATGCTGTCGCGCAGCAGAGCACAGCTGTTTCGCCGTATCTTACAAGTACGGAGCCGTTTGCGAGACCTGCCATTTTGCCGGATTCGACTACGAGCGGTCTGCCGGCAAAATCATAAGAAAAAGTTCTGTAATTTTCAAACATTTTTTTACTGCCTTTCTTACAAATAATGAAGTGTTTTGTTTCATCCGCCACAGCTCAGCACTTAAACAACCTTCGGAAAGATATCCGGATTTTGTTTAACTGCTAATCTGACGGCGGTTTTTGTCAATTGCTTTCTTTTGTCCTTACTTAAAGTGTTCCGTATCGGCAAAAATTATGCTGCGACAGGATATAACAGATTGGATCCGCTCTGCCGCAGCACAAATAATTGCATTGTCCGATAGCTTTCTCTTACCGAAATTATCTTCTGAGACCGAGCTTTTCTACGATTGCACGGTATCTTTCGATATCGTTGTCCTTGAGGTAGCCGAGGAGGTTACGTCTGTGTCCAACCATCTTGTTGAGACCGCGGCGGCTGTGGTGGTCTTTCTTGTTAGCCTTGAGGTGCTCTGTGAGAGTTTCGATTCTGTATGTGAGAATAGCGATCTGAACTTCGGGAGAACCTGTGTCACCTTCGTGAACCTTGTACTGGTCGATAATTTCGAGCTTCTTTTCCTTTGTAAGCATGGGAATAATTCCTTTCACCTGTAAAAAATATTTATTGATCCCCGAGCCTCAGCATATGGTGGGTGAATCGTCGGTAAACGACCTTTTATCCGAAAACCGTG
>CAZPPN010000319.1:0-2586 GCA_964588425.1 uncultured Ruminococcus sp.
CACATATGCGGTGAGGATCCTGTATCTTTTCCCATGGCTCACAGTCGGTGATGAATGAATCGTTTTTCTTTGTCAGAGAGGTCAGAAGCGCCCCGTTTTCCACCACCACAGCGCTGACGGTAGTCGTTCCGATGTCCAAACCTAAAATTTTCATATGCGGTCTCCTGTATCGTTTATTTTACAATTGATTTTTCCGGTCCGGTGATGTATCCGTCTGATACGACCATATTTGTCAAATCAAACAGCAGAAACAAATACAGCACTCATCACTGCACAATCCGCCACATTTTGTCCGATTTTTCCTACATTTTGTCTTTTCATACAGAAAAATTGTATGATATAATTATTTACAGAAAACCTCACGTGTTCATTCAAAGCCAATGAAAATATTGTACCGATCACGGGAATCCTCACTTGACTTTGCATATTCGCTCGGCGTGCATCCCGTTACCTTTTTGAACACACGGTTGAAACTGCGGATACACACAAATCCCGCTTCCTCTGCCGCTGAAGAAATGGTCATATTCCGCCGAAGAAGAAATGCCGCCTTGCACACACGGATATACTGTATGGCTTCGGTAAACGTCATGTTCGCCTGTCTTGTGAACTGCTTGGACAGCGTTGTTTTATGAACCCCGAGTTCTTTGCGACAGCAGAAAGTTTAATCTCCTGCTGCGGATCCTGCCATATCATACGTGTGATCAGTTTCAGCGTACTGACATATATATTGTTTAGCTTTTCCTTGAGAACCGTCGTTTCACAGCCTGATATAAACTCATAGCACAGTGGCATCAGGATCGCCTGAACGAATGACGGATCAATATGCTCTCCGCTGTTGCGGTCGGAGTTTACCGGCAGTTTGGAGATCAGATAGGCAAAGGTCTCAGCAGGCAATGCGATTTCCCTGTTTTCGACGGTATGGTTCTGTATGAAATCCCAGAACAAAAGATTGCTTTCCGGCGCGAACTCGATGATGTAGCTTTTGTTCGGCAGGTCGCTGAAAAATGCGTGAGTTTCATACAGTTCGGCAAACACCGCATGAGATGCCGGTATCAGATACTCCCTCTCATCCAGCTTCATATGCATATTCCCCTCAGCAACCAGTATGATCTCGATACAACTGTGCATATGAGTTCCGCACGCTTCCGTATCGAGCAGTCTGGACGAGAATTGCACATCAAAAAATTCTCCGTTATAATCGTATCCCGAAAATCGCACTGCATCTCTTCCTTTCAAATTAATCAACTAACATTACATCATTATATCACACGAATCAAGAATATACAAGCGAGGTGTTAATATATGATTCAACATAATATTTCATGGACTGCCGATTGGATATGTCCCGTGCATGACATGGGCGACATAGTTCCGCTCTTTTCGAAGCAGTTCGATCTGAACAAACCCGTCAGTACGGCATACCTCTCGATTACTGCAATCGGAGTATATGAAGCTGAAATCAACGGCTGTCGGGCAGGAGATTTTGTACTGGCTCCCGGGTGGACTGACTATGACAAGCGTCTTCAGTATCAGACATACGATGTCACATCCCTGCTGCATGAGCAGAACACGATCAGCGTAATCGTCGGACGCGGATGGTATCGGAGCCGAATGCCATGGGAGCTTTATCCCCGTCAGCAGCGTTACCGTGAAAATCCCGCAGGTCTGATCGCGCAGCTTGAAATCACCTATGCGGACGGTACTGCCGATATAATAAGGACCGACGGAAGCTGGAATGTCACGGAAAGCCTCATCCGATTCTCCGAGATTTATGACGGTGAGATCTGCGATGCATCAATGCCGCCTGCACCAACCGAACCTGCAGCAGTTTTCGACGGCCCCACACATACGCTTATTCCTCAGCAGGGCGTACCTGTCAGAACACAGGAAGAATTATGTGCCACGCGAATCTTTACCACACCGAAAGGCGAAACTGTCGTCGACTTCGGGCAGGAGATCACAGGTTATGTTGAAGTATCGGTTGATGCTGCGTTCGGTGATGTGGTCGATCTCTCATTTGCCGAAGTGATGGACCGTGACGGCAATTTCTATACGGAGAATTACCGATCCGCAAAATGCCGTTATCACTACATCTGCCGCGATGGAGAACAGACATGGCATCCAAGGCTGACATTCTATGGCTTCCGATACATACGGGTCAATGAATTCCCGGGCGGTGCGGATAAAATTACAGAAAACTCATTCCGAGCCGTTGTTCTGCATTCCGAAATGAAGCGGACGGGTTATATTCACACCTCAAATGAACTGCTCAACAGACTGTTTGAAAACTGCATCTGGGGGCAGAAAGGCAACTTCCTCGATGTACCGACCGACTGTCCGCAGAGAGACGAACGGCTTGGATGGACAGGTGATGCACTCGCATTTACAAAAACCGCGTGTCTGAACTTCGATGTCGAAAGATTCTACGTCAAGTGGCTTGCGGACATGGCGGCGGAACAGCATGAGGACGGCTACATCGGCTATGTCATTCCCGATCTGATCGAAGCCCCGAAAGCGTGCGCCGCATGGAGTGATGTTGCGACTGTCGCGCCGTGGGAAGTTTATCTCGCTTACGGTTCCAGACAG
>CAZPPN010000320.1:0-2582 GCA_964588425.1 uncultured Ruminococcus sp.
ATCTGCCCTCTCATGTATATGAACAACCCGCTCTGCAAGAAGATGCCGGTAATCACTTCATCAAACAAGCTCCGCACATATACGAGCGCGAGATACTACACAGACGAAGAAATCCTTCACACCGTAACAGGAGGTAAGAAATAATGAAACAGTTCCAGGGAAGAGTTATTACGCCAGGGAACGTGACTGCGGAAGCTGTTGTTACAAAGGAAGGCTTCAACACACTTGCATCACTTCAGATGGCGCTCCAGTTCGGCGATAAGGAAGTAAAATGCGGCGACCAGAGCAACAAGGAGCTTTACGGAAAACCGCTGATCGGCAAAGCGCTCTGTCTGCCTCAGACAATCGGTTCCACAACAGGCGGTCTTGTACTTTACTGCGCGTGCGCTATGGAAAAAAATCCCGCGTGCATGCTTTTCGCAAATCATATTGACTCTCTTGCCGCTGCCGGTGCTGTTCTTGCAGACGTATGGGTTGACGGTGTATCCATGCCCGTTGTCGACTCTCTCGGCGAGGAATTCCTCAGCTATGTCAAGGATGGCATGAAGATCACAGTCAAAGAAAACGGTGTGGTGGTAGTAGAGTAATGTTTATACTGAAAAAAATCTGGTGCCGTACATTTCAGACTGCTTTCCGCGCGGCACTCCCGATACTCCCCTACCGCGAACCTGAGATAGTTCCCTCATGTCAGGATCTCGGAGATGTATTCGCAAAAGAAAAATCCTCGTCCGTGCTTGTTGTCACCGATGCAGGAATCGTAAAAAACGGTCTCACGGCGGCGATTGAGGATGTGCTTAACAAGAGCAAAATCAGATACGCAATTTACGACAAAACACAGCCAAATCCCACGGTTGACAATGTTGAAGAGGCTCTTCAGCTCTATCATCAGAACAACTGCGACACGCTCATTGCAATCGGCGGTGGTTCTGCAATGGACTGTGCAAAAGCACTCGGCGCAAGGGTCGCATATCCGAAGAAACAGCTCAATCAGATGGGCGGTATTCTCCGTGTACTGCGCAGGATTCCCACGCTCATAGCAATTCCCACAACGGCAGGCACAGGAAGCGAAACCACTCTCGCAGCTATCGTCACGGACAGCAAAACACATCACAAATATGCGCTTATGAGCTTTCCGCTGATTCCGCATTACGCTGTGCTCGACGCGAAACTGACTTATTCACTTCCGCCGCACATGACATCTACCACAGGTATGGATGCTCTCACTCACGCTGTTGAGGCTTACATCGGACGCTCAACGACAAAAGAAACACGCAAGCTCGCTCTTGATGCGGTGAAGCTCGTATTTGAGAATGTGGAAAAAGCGTACTCCGACGGTCACGATCACGAAGCGAGAGAAAATATGCTCCATGCGGCATACAAAGCAGGAATCGCGTTTTCCAAATCATATGTCGGTTATGTTCATGCGGTAGCTCATTCGCTCGGCGGAAGATACGGCACACCGCACGGTCTCGCAAATGCCGTACTCTTGCCTTATGTGCTTGAAGAATACGGTTCGTGCGTATACAAAAAACTGCACAGACTCGGTTTGGCGGCAGGTGTATGCTCGGACAATGACACGGACGAGATTGGAGCTGAGAAATTCATAGCCGCAGTAAAAGAGCTGAACGCAAGAATGAACATTCCCGATAAGATCACCGGAATCGAGGAATCGGATATTCCCGAAATGGCGTACCATGCGGAAAAAGAAGCAAATCCGCTCTACCCTGTTCCCAAGCTTATGACAAAGAAGGAACTTGAAATCTTCTATCGCCGTGCGGCAGACTGGAGTAAAGAACAATGACAAGTCAGGAAATACAGACCTTGCTGGAAAGCCAGCGCAAATATTACAGAAGCGGTGCTACAATCCCCGTTGACTTCCGTATCGGACAGCTCAAAAAGCTCTATTCGGTCGTGAAGAAATATCAGACCGAGATCAATGATGCGCTCACCGCCGACCTCGGAAAAAGCCATTACGAAAGCTTCATGTGCGAAAGCGGTCTCGTACTGACTGAGATCAGCTACATGATAAAGCATACGAGAAAATTCGCCCGCAGAAAAACCGTTCCCACTCCGCTACCTCAGTTTGCATCTCACAGCTTCAAGCAGCCTGTCCCTTACGGAAACACTCTAATCATGAGTCCGTGGAACTATCCTTTTCTGCTGACACTTGATCCTCTTGCAGATGCAATTGCCGCAGGAAACACAGCAATCGTAAAGCCGAGTGCGTATTCTCCCGCTACAAGCAAAATTATCGAAAAGATAATCAAGGAATGTTTCTCTCCCGAATATGTGGCTGTTGTTACAGGCGGAAGAGCGGAAAACACGGCGCTTCTCGATCAGAAGTTTGATTTTGTATTCTTCACGGGAAGTCAGGCTGTCGGCAAAGAAGTTCTTCGTCACACCGCTGAGCATCTGACTCCCGCAGTTCTTGAGCTTGGCGGAAAGAGCCCGTGCATTGTGGACAGAAGCGCTGATATCAAGCTCGCCGCAAAGCGCATCGTATTCGGAAAGTATCTCAACTGCGGTCAGACCTGTGTTGCACCCGACTATATCCTCTGTGAAAAATCAGTCAAGAATGCGTT
>CAZPPN010000321.1:0-2575 GCA_964588425.1 uncultured Ruminococcus sp.
CAGCGAAAAATGCATAAATCATTCGATCACAACATCCTCGAGAGAGCGTTTCGGAACAAAATGAAGTCCTGCCTTGTCGCGGAAGTACTTTGTGTCACCGTCATCCTTGAGATTGCAGATGAAAACAGTCTCATCGGGAACACCGAGCGCAAGAGCGACGATAGGCTTGTATTTCTTGGGAATCAGAAGAGTTTTTGATGCTTCATCGGGATTGAACGCGCCAATCATGCATCCGCCGTAACCTGATTCATACGCATGAAGCATGATTGTCTGAGCAGCAATACCTGCATCGAATCTTGCGCCGTCGGGATTTTCGCAGATTGAAGTATCACAGCACATTACAATGAATGCTGTGGGGTGATGACCGTCCGGGGGGAGCTTTATGTCGGGGAGCAGGCCTGCCCATTTTGTAATCGTGAGAAATTCTTCAACCTCATCGTGTTCATAAACGAGACGGTATTTGAGCGGCTGACGGTTTACTGCGCTCGGACAGTATCTTGCCGTATCTACAAAATCAAGAAGTTCTTCCTTGGATATCTTTTTTGACTCATCGAAACTTCGGAAGCTTCGTGATTCGAAAACCATATCTTTGAGCATAATGTATCCTTTCTTTGATTACTCTGTTATAACTTTAACGCCGTCGGGAGCTTTGCAGTGTGCTCCGTTCTTTGTGACTTCAATTTCAATATCTCCGTAAGGTGTGGGATACTTGCCTCTTGCCCATTCAAGACCGGAGAGATGAGGATCAAACTTGACGGTTTTGCATCCTGCTTCAACAGGCTTGATACCGAGTACATTTGCGGCAAGGTAAGGTGCGGGACCGGAAGCCCAACCGTGACAAAGACTGTGTCTGAGACCGAGATAGCAGAACGCACCGAAATCACCATGGATGTCGATCTCGCCTGATGGAACGATATCGTTGATGCCATACTTGACACCGCGCGCCCAGTCGATATTGAAATCTTCCCAAAAAGTAGTGGCGCCAAGTTCAATCATCTTACCCCAGTATCCACGCATGATATCGAGAGCTGATTCATATTCGCCTGCCTTTGCGATAGCGGAGAGAGTATAGTATCCTAGGAATGTGGAAAGACCTGCCGCTCCGCCTACGGAAATACAGTATTTGTATATTTCCTTGGGATCAGCAATACCGCTGATTGCAAGAAGAGCGCCGGACTGCTTCCATGTACCGGGATTCGGTTTGTGAGCGAGGAGCTTGTCGGCAGCTTCGAAGCATTTTACTGCTATATGAGACTCGCCGAGAATCTTCATGACCTCACCGCCGCAGAGAAGTGCGTAGCGGAGAAGTCCCTGGAGACCGCAGTGCTTGGGACCGTTCTGGTCGTCTGTGGGCCAGTCAAAGAATCTGCCGGAGGGAAGTATCTCACTTCCGTTTGCGTCAATATAACCGGAATAACGTGTGAGAAGCTCAGCAATGTATTCACGCTGCTGAGAGAGATATTCATAGTTGCCGGTACCCATATACCATTCGTAGTGGCACAGAATCCACCAAAGATTATACGACGATATTCCGTTCATTGAATCGGATGTCGGTGTAATATCTCTTACAAAATCGAGAGAAGTGGGGATAACATCATTCTCACCGAATACAGCAAGAATAGTCGCAAGCTCAGTGTTCATGTCACCTGCCCAAACAAGACGGTCGCGCTTGATTCCGTCCCAGAGATATCTCTGCATATTGAGATGAGTTGTATATGCCGCTGTGTCGTAAATTTTGTTGATCATCGGATCATTTGACTCAAAGCATCCTCTGTATTCGATATCGCGGTAAATTAGAGTAGCTGTGACAGATCTGATTTCAATATACGCATCAGGCTCGGTAAGCTCAATAAAAGCATAACGGAATCCGCTTTCATTTGTCTCGTTGGAACTCCATGCACCGATAAACAGTTCCATATCACGTGTGGCATGATTGTTTGTCGCATTCTTTACACCGATCGGAGTCAGAGCTTCGGCAACACTCTCGCCGAGACGAAGTCTGTATTTTACACCGCTCATCTTCGTATTCCATACAGAAAGTGTAACAGTACCGTGAAGCTCGCGTCCGAAATCAACGAGTACGCCTGCATTTGTGTCAGAATTTCTGTTGTCAAGAAGGCACTGATCGTGATAATTGTATATAGCAACCTGTGCAGGCTTGTATTCTGTGAGATATTCGCTTCCTTTTACATTACCGAATGCAGTAACCACGCGAACAGGAAATACTGTCTTTCTTGTACGTGTGTCGGATGCGCCGTATATGCCGAATTTTTCGTTAAGTTTCATTTTTTACGTCCTTTCGGATTTGTTATTTAATGTAATTATACCATAACAAGATAAATCAGGCAAGTAAAATCAGTAAATTAACAAGTTTTAAGTTGACAATTTCCGCGATTTGTTATATGATACTATAAAGATAAAATTATTTTGCATAAAACAGGAGAAGAGAAAAATGACCCTGCTTGAAAGATTTATTGAATATGTAAAGATCCCCACATCAAGTGACGATCGTGCAGAAACAGTTCCCACAACCCGGAAGCAGTTCAATCTCGCAAACCGTCTCGTAAGCGATCTT
>CAZPPN010000322.1:0-2573 GCA_964588425.1 uncultured Ruminococcus sp.
AATTCCGATGAATATGACGAAGAGCTGGATTATGACGAGGACTTTGATGAAGACCGTACTGTGACAATAGTGACTCCTCTGCGTCATGATATTCTCAACGACAAGATCAGTAAAGACTCACCCCTCGGGAAAGCTCTGATCGGACATAAGGTCGGAGACAGGATCAAAATCGATGTAAACGAAACGAGCTTCTATTATATCGAGATCCTCACTCTCGAAAAGGGAAGCGATGACGAATCTCTTAGAATCAACTGAAGAAGAAAATCCCCTCGGAACTTCTGCTCTGAGGGGACTTTTGTTTGTGTTAAATTTGCAAGATTTTTTAGTCAGCCTTAGCTTCAGCAACTTCAGCAGCCTTTTCAGCTTCAACTCTTGCTCTGAATGCAGCACGTCTTGCAGCAGCTTCTTCAGCTCTCTTTGCAAGTTCTTTCTGTCTTGTAACGATTGCACGGGAGATGAGTTCAGCGTACTTATCAGTGTCAGCACCGTAGTCTACACACATTTCGAGAGCGGGTGTACCGTCCTGCTTGAAGATTCTGAAGATGTAATACTTAACAGCTACATCGCGGTCTTTCTTCTTGTATGTATAAACCTTTTCTTCGATTTCAGCGCGGTCAAGCTCTGTGAAGAAGTAGGAACCTGTTCTGTCTTCGTCGATGGATTCATCGATGAGGGAGAAACGTCTGCCGAATACGAACATCTTTTCATTGGTGAAGATAAGGTTGCATCCCATGAAATAGTTGGTTCTGTTCATACCGTCTTTACCCTTCTTGTAGTAGAAAGGCTCTTCTTTAGCTTCGAAATCATATCCTCTGAGGTTGATAGGCTTGAGCATCTTGAGGAAGTGCTTTTCGTAAACTTCGTGTTTCTTTTCGCTGCGTTCCTGAAGGTTCTTGATTCTTTCCGAGATCTGATATTCGATGTCGGTGTCATTGGAAGCGCCGCCGGATGTCATAACAACAAGAAGTGCGCCGACGATAGCGATGATGATGCCTGCAAATCTTGTAGCGCGCATCGTGAGAAGAGCAACGCCGACAATTATGATAGCCCAGCCAATAAGCGCGGGGATCGAGAGCGGCGGAGCGGTATAATACTTCAGGTTTCTTTTGGTTTCCATAAAATCTCTCCGTTTTCTGAATTTTTGATGATAACGAAAATCGTGCATTATCAATGTATGTATGATATCACAAAAATCGCAATATGTCAAGTCAAATTGAGGCTCTTGTTGACAAATATTTATTATTTTGTCTGAAATCCAAACCGGCTGTTGTGAATATGCACAAAATAAATATAGGTATTTAGTGCAAAATGAAATTATACAATATCACAGCGGCATATGCGAGATCATGAGTCCGCCGCCTATCAGACTGACCGCATTCGCAGCGAGAGCATACAGTACAGCCTTTGTTCTGGCGTGTTCTTTGAGCAGAGCGGGGAATAGAACAGCTTCGGCGGCAAAGATCAATACTTCAATAATAACGTATCCGAGGAGAACATAAGAGTCAATGCTTGAACCGTACAGAACTATATTCAGAAATGCCTGTGTTGCGAGATTCACCGCGAGAAAAACGATCCAGCTTCGCTTTTTGAAATACCCGAACAGAAGAAATACAGCGCCTTCCATCAGCAGAGTGGAAAGAACCCTTATTCCCGCAATCAGCAGATAACGTCCCGGATAAGTACCGTACCGCAAATCCCCGTCGTCAAGATCAACTGTAAATATATTGTTGTATGATTTCACATCAGTTTCGGGAAGATCGAGAGTCAGCTCGAATTTGTCGTACGTGACGGAAATTTTCACACCGGAGAGATCTATCCTGTCAAAGTCAAGTATTCTGAAACGGTAGTAAGATTCCCAGCCGCGCTTGAGCTGTCCGGATCCGTCCCAGAGTATATCCTGACCGTTTTCTTCGGGAAATACCAGCGATACCTCCATCCCGTCAGGCGCGTTCGGGATCAGCACGGTGATGTTCGGCGGCTCGGCTGCATTTGCAAAGACCGTGACCGATGACAGTACAGCAATAACAGCGCTCAGTATGAAAAATAAAAGACTGCGTTTTTTCATATGTTACTTCCATGTTGATATTTCTGCAAATGAAGTATACCATATTTCCGCAGTCGTGTCAAGAAAATGATTTTTCGATTTTATGAATATTTATCAGCCGATCACGCCGAGATGTTCGAGCAGAATCTTCAGTCCCATGACGATCAGTACGATTCCGCCTACACATTCTGCTTTTGACTTGTATTTTGCTCCGAACACATTGCCGATCTTTACACCGACAGCGGAAAGCAGGAAAGTGATAATACCGATAAAGCTGACAGCAGGAACGATCTGTACCTGGAGAAAAGCGAATGTAATACCTACCGCAAGAGCGTCAATACTTGTTGCAACGGCAAGAGGGAACATCGACTTTATACCGAATGATACATCAAGCTCTTCAGCACAGCCGCGGGATTCCTTGATCATGTTAAGTCCGATCAAAGCGAGAAGTACAAAAGCAATCCAGTGATCAATACTCTCGATCTGCTTCTGGAAATGACTTCCGAGCCAGTAGCCGAGCGCAGGCATG
>CAZPPN010000323.1:0-2565 GCA_964588425.1 uncultured Ruminococcus sp.
AGTTCTGCGCGAGAGTTGTGATTGTCATGCAGTCTGTCCAAACGGAAGCGGCTGTTTTAGCTTCTTTCACGTTTGCGCCGACTGTGAACATACCGATGCCCTTTGCGAATACAACCTTGGGCTTGAATCCGCGGCGGGAAACGAGCTCGTTCCATGCGGCTTTGATTCCTTCAACGGAGAAATCTTCAATAAAGAGAGGCTCAGCCTTGCAGTAAACGATATGGTCGGGAGAGAGAGGCTCCTTGAGGACTGCGAATGCTTCATCGGACTGCGCGAACTGCATTACAGTCTTGTTTGCTGTGAACATAACCGCAGCGGCACCGTCAGCATCATAGCACATACGGAGAACGGGAGCGATCTTTGCGGCTGCTGTTTCGTCAGCTTCGCATTCTGTGAAGTCGGGCTCGATCTTGATGTTTTCGTCGAGCTTTGCCATGATTCCGGAAACGAGAGCGTCAAGAGATGCGCTGTCGTCAGCCGCGAAGAAGATACCGTGGTTCTGGAGGAAAACTACATCGGCAGCTTTGCCTGTTTCGGAAGAGTATTCAGCGAGCTTTTCTCTGCACTTTGCCGCGAGGATGTAGCCGGGTTCGCATTCATCTACCCATACTGCATCGGGGAAGAGCTTCTTCATGCCGTCCTTGCCCTGAGCGGAGCAGGTGAGTGCATTTACGCGGGCGGGATGAACGTGGAGGATGTACTTCTGGGGGAAGAGGTCGTGGAGGAGAGTTTCAACTGAGGGTCTCTTGTGTTCTTCACCCGGGAGCTTAGCCGCCATCATATCAGCGAGAACTGCGGCTTCTCTCTCGGCGGAATTTGCGGAGTAGTTCTTTTCCCAGATAGCTGCGAGCTTGGCTCTGTCCATTTTTACGAAGCCTTCTTCTGTGATAGCCGCGAGGGAAGTGCCGCTTCCTTTGATGTAGATGACATCGTCGGTTTTATATGAGGTATTTCCGCCTCCAGCGAGGACGAATGCTGCGTTTTTTCCGTAACGGTTGGAAAATTCTACGAGAACTTCTGTACTCATGGTGATGTTACCTGTCCTTTTGTATGTATATTTAATGTAATTTATGCCTTATAACCGCCGAGTGTGGAGTAGATCTCAACTCTTTCGGTGAGTGTGGGGTGATCTTTCTTTGTTGCGTCGGAGAACATTGACTTGCACTGACATTCGCTTGCGGCGATTTCGTGACCGATCAGCGCGTATGTAGCGACTCTGAGGTGTGCGTACGCTTCATCGGCAAGAGCCTGACAGATGAACGACTGTCTGGGGGAGTTGATGTCCTCACCTGAGATTTCGTACAGCTCTCTTTCATGGCAGAGATCCATGACGCGTCTGAGCTGTTCCTTTGAGTTTCTCGACGGCATATATGTAACGGCAGAGAATCCGCAGTTACGGAGAACGTCGAACAGTTCTTCGATATATTCGTCTTCGAATTTCTGAGCTTTCTTGTCACCGGTGGGAGATTCGCCGACGTCACCGAGGTAAGCGTATGCTGAAATTGCACCGAGTTCCTTCGCGAGATCTGTGAATTCTTTGATATTCATGCATTCATCAGTCGCGTCAACGTAGAACTTCTCAACGAGATGTCCCTTGAGTACGCCGAGGATGTCGTATTCGTAGAAATTGTCGGGTGCGTTGGTGAGCTTTTCTCTTGTCTTTTCTCCCATCTTGACACCGGTGAGCTCTTCAATGAAGTCGCAGGCAGCGGCGCGGTCGGGATAAGCGGATGTGATTTTCTTTGTGAGACCGTAGCAGATGTGTCTCTCGGTAACGCTTCCGCCTTCATCAGCCATGGAGAGCGGATATACATCCTTATCGAAATCGAGAACGATGCCGACGTGCTTTGTGAGAGCTGTGATCTTGTCGCACATCTTGCGGTTTCTTGCGTTTCTCTTTTCACGGAGAGGAGCGAGAACTGCTTCAACTTTGTCGATATTCTGATGCGGGATACCGTGCATTGCGATATACGCACAGGATTTCTGGTCGGGATTGTTGATCTTTCTGCCGACGAGGGGAGTACCTTCAACATTTACTCTGCACTCAACTCCGCAGGTGATGGGCATTTCCATGATCGCACCTGCTTCGATGAATTCCCTGAGACCGCCTACGCTGTCGTGGTCCATGATTCCCGCTGTTCTGAGCCCTGCCTTCCACGCATAGAAAACTGCGGATGTGGGAGTGTAGGGGGAGAACGAATACGATGTATGGATGTGGTTGTTTACGAAAATACCTTTTTCGGGAGTTTCGATTTCACCGGAATTGACTTTTTCCTTTATCTGACGGAGCGCGTCGAGTCTTTCAGCCGCGGAAATATCGGTACGGCTGATCTGTACAAGCAGTTCTTTTGTTTCCATTGTTTTTCCTTTCGTTATAAGTGTAACGGATTTATTCATGCAGTACGATCACGCAGTCACTTCCGTCGGGTTCTTTGCCGTAGAGGAAAGCGAAAGCGGAGTCGTATCTGAGTTTTTTCTGTTTTGCGTCATCGGACGACGGATCGAAATTCTTTCGTCTGTGAGCGCGGAGCATTACGTTTTTCGGAGTATCTTCCGGGTCGATCA
>CAZPPN010000324.1:0-366 GCA_964588425.1 uncultured Ruminococcus sp.
GAATGGCTGAAATTCTTGCGTACATATCATCAAGAACATCAAAAAAAGTAAAAATTTCATAAAACATCGGCTGACGCAATCGGAATTTTCCAAAAGTGTCAGCCGTATTTTTATTTGATTTTTCCCTGCGCAGCGAGTTTTGCAATTTGTACTATCCTGTCTGCATTCTTTTCAAAAAAAGCGGTATAGCTTTCGCAGTATTTGTTCAGACAGAGTCCGTCGTCACCGTACGGTTCTCTGAATCTCGCACATCCGCCTCTGCACAGACGGAAGTATCTGCA
Organism: uncultured Ruminococcus sp.; assembly: GCA_964588425.1. Classification (GTDB taxonomy): domain Bacteria; phylum Bacillota; class Clostridia; order Oscillospirales; family CAG-272; genus UMGS1696. Next base: position 282 of record CAZPPN010000324.1, read on the forward strand.
TTTTCTGCATTTTTCGTCGATCTTCAATGAGCGCTCTCTGAACTTGTGTGATACTTCTGAATCAAGAAGCACAGCAATTGTTCGG
>CAZPPN010000324.1:376-2562 GCA_964588425.1 uncultured Ruminococcus sp.
CCCCATTCTGTATTCGTCGAGAACGTAGAAGTCACAGGGATACGCGCTTCCGTCGGCTTCGATTACAATATTCGCAGGACACGATCCGTTCATTCCGCAGCATTCGGCAGGACGTCCCATTGCAAGAGAGACAAAATTATCGAACTCACGGACACTGATATATTTCCCTGCCATGATATCGTCGTAATAATAACCGAATGCGGTATTCAGGAATGATGTCAGTCTTTTCGGAGAGAGTGAGTAGACAGATTTGCTGTCATCGCTGCCGAATCCGTCAACGTGCTTGATGAACTGGATGAACTTCACTCCGCGGCTTCTGTAATAGTTATAGATTTTCGGAATGTTCTGCGCGGTTTTCTCGGTTATGACTGTCAGAATATTATAGTCGATTCCGAGGCTTTTCAGCTTTGACACAGTATCGTTGACGCGCGAAAATGTTCCCTCTCCCGCTGAATCGACACGTGCCGAGTCATGAATCGCGCCTGTTCCGTCGAGCGAGATACCGACAAGGAAATTATTCTCTTTCCAAAGCCGAAGCATTTCGTCCGATATTTCAAGTCCGTTTGTCTGGATTGAATATGACACGGGGATTTTCTTTGTGTTGTATTGTTCGGCACGTCCGATGAACATTCTGAAAAACTCGACTCCGGCAACGGTCGGCTCTCCGCCCTGAAAAGCGAACGAGAGATGACCGTCGGCATACTCAAAGGCACGGCGAATGAGAATATCAGACGTCTCTTCCGTCATTATTCCGTATGACCGGACAGCACGATGATCGGCAACATCGCTGTAAAAGCAGTATCCGCACCGCATATTGCACAGTCCGGACGCTGGTTTTATCAAGATGGACAGTGGCGGCATTTGTACACCTTCTTTCGGATGACGATGATTTGGGCAAATAAAAAGCAATTGCCAAACGCGCGGTCTGACAATTGTTTTTGTTCGGTTGGTTATCAATGATAATAAGTGATGTAGTCGATCTCGACATTGCCGTCTTTATCAGCAATCAAACGGTAATACAGCAGTTTTGACGCATCGCTGGGGATATCGTTTCTGAATGTACCATCGTTTTTATGGATCTTATAGCTGACGTTGAATGTCCACTCGGTTGTTCCGTTGGAATTTGTCTTTTCCGAGAGCTGTTCAACCTGTATGTCATAGATCATCTGCGGAGCAAAAATGAGATACGGCTCGTAGATTTCGTAGTATGCATCCGTGAAATACGAGTTATATGTATCGACGTCGCCTGCTACTATTGTCTCGAAATATTTAACGAAGAATCTGACAGCCGCATTATAGTCGTTCATATCCTCTTCGAGAACCATCTCGGACACGTTTCCGTTTTTATAGTGAACCGATCTGTCGAGCTGCATATACCATTCGTCTGTTGTTACGTCGAGACCATAGTTTGACGGTGGAAAGAGGTAGCTCACGATCTCATCGGAATACATTCGCGACGTCGGGATTTTCTCCTGTTTTTTTTCAAACACCGAGGCTAAATCATCAATGATCTCAGGTGTATATGTAATCACATAACTGATCGCCGCAAGGAGAGAAGCGATCACCATTGCAATTATCAGTTTCTTTTTTTTCTTCTTTTTGCTGAGTTTATTCTGATCCTGTTCGTTTTCGTTCTTTACAATATTATCTTCATTCATATAATTCACCGTTTGATTATCCGATGAATCGCTTCAGGTTCTCAAGACCTACCCCGATTCCGCGGATATTGTCTTCCATTCCTTCAAATTCGATTGATACAAATCCGTCGTATCCGTTCTTCTTCAGAATGTCAATGCTCTGGTACACCTTTGCGTCGCCGTGTCCGATGATGGAGCCTCTGAGGTAGTTGTTCGCTCTTGTTCTGAACCATCCGGAACCGGGATTTACATCCATGCCGCTCTTATAGTGGAAGTCCTTTGCGTGAACATGGAATGCATAGGGAGCGATGATGGATACGGACAGTGTGGGATCTTCGTCAGCGCACATGAAGTTTCCGATATCAACGAGAGCGCCGAAGTTATCATGTGCTACGGTATTGATGAGTTTTTCAACTCTTGCGGCATCCTGTGAGAAGAAGCCGTGGTTTTCTGTCATTGTTTTGATGCCCTTCTGTTCGGCATACTTTGTGATCTCGCGGCATCCTTCGGCGATAACGGGAATAGCATTGTCATAACCTCTGGAATGAG
>CAZPPN010000325.1:0-2561 GCA_964588425.1 uncultured Ruminococcus sp.
TTACGTTAAGCGTGATTTTCTCGCCGAGGCTTGTCAATGTGTTCTCCGGGCCGAGTTCGGATTCAATGACCTCAAGGGTCTCTCCGCCGCTTTCCGTTTCATTCGTCTGTGAATTGCACGACGCAAACGAAACTGTAAGCAAAGCAGCCGCGAGAAGAAGAATCAAAAATTTCTTTTTCATTTTTTCTTTCCTTTCAGTTTTTTTGTGTTGCATCAAATCATCCATAAAAATTTTGTAGTGCAATTTTATTATACCATTCAGAATAATATTAGTCAAGGATTTTCTTTATCAATACATCAAAATTCAGAATAACTTTGCTTTGCTGTATAACGAATCCGATATTGACATTAACCGCGTTTTGGTGTATATTATTACTTGTAATGGTACATTTTTGCAGTACCGGAAAATTACTGATCGATAAGGAGATTAACAATGCAGAACAGATATTATTTTCCTAAGCCGAAAAAAGCCGAACATCTCTATGTTATAAACAAATCGGGAATGTCCGACTACGAAAAGATTCTTCTCGCATCAATACAGGGCGTTACGGCAAAGAATAAGCCGTGCATCTGGATTTCGGGTGTGTCGCCGTCATACGACATCTGGCTCGATGACATGAAAAAGCGTCACGGAGTCACTACCGAGGATGTTTCCGATCTCTATACCCTTCTCGGAATGGTAAAGGATCAGATCAGCGGATATATTCTCTGCGATCTTTCAGACCACACTTCCCTCAATGTTGCGACTTCCCTCGCAGGAATCAAGCGCGCGGTCATTGCTGATATCAAAATTGAAGACAAAGTCAAGGAGTTCGGATTCGAGTGTCTGTTCGATGCCTGCGGACTGGATGACAACTGGACTTACGAAAACTATCACGACAAATTCGGTCAGGGTGAGGATCTGCTGAGTGACGAGATCATGCTTGAACAGCGTGCTCACGAAGGGGACGAAAGATACTACACACTCCGTGACTATGCGATTTTCTGCAACATGGCAACGGTATATCAGGGCAGCTCCCCCCTTCTCGACAAATTCCTGCGCTGCATCAAGAACGATACGCTTCTCCTCGGCTGGGGTGATGACACCATCGGAGAAGACAACATGGGCATCGCGGCTGTCAAAAACGGAACAGTACGCATTGCAAGTGACTGGGCGGCTAATCTCACCGTTCTCGCTTCACTTGAGGAAGAAAACCTGCATCAGTTCACCGAAACTCCCGAAGATGAGCTTGAAGATGAAGAAAACGTGCACTATGTCACATTCCTCTGGACTGACGGCGACAATATCCAATGGACGAACGGCGGATTTGCTACGAATGAAACTTTCTGGGCATCCCCTGCGCGCGGAAAATTCAATGTCGGCTGGGGTCTGAACAATGTTCTTCTTGAAGCATCGCCGTCAACTCTTCATTATTATTACGAGACCGCTTCGAACACGGAAAATGCAAAGGACTATTTTGTTGTAGGACCGCATCTTGCATACGCGTCATATTTCCACGACACACTTCCCGTTTACACCGAGCATCTGAATGACATGATGGGAAGAATGGGTATGAAATATGTCAACATCAACGAGCTTGGCACGATTCTTGCTCGCCGCGACGCATTCAGAGATTACACAGAGCATGAGAACATCGAGGGACTTTTCTACATAGAATACTGCAAATACGATTACTGGAAAGGCAGAATCGAATGGTCAAACGGTAAGCCTATCGTCACCGCGAGATTTGCCGTTTGGGATCCGAAGCAGATGGACAACGCGACTCCCGATGATGTTGTCCGCAAGCTCAACGCAATGCCTGCCGATCCGCATTCGCCCGACGGTTATTCTTATGTTACCGTTCATGCATGGAGCGGCTACAACATGGAAACAATTTATGAGATGACAAAGAAACTTAACGACAACATCAGAGTAGTTACTCCCGACGAATTCATGAAGCGGATCAAAAAGAATCTTGCTCCGATCAATCAGCCTTGGAGCGAACGTGACTAACAGAATTATCGCTGATTAAACCTGTCAAGCCTATTATTAATAATGAGGTAAACGATGTCCTTAATAGAATTTCTTAATGAAACTGTACAGAATCCCGTGCTGATGTTCTCTGCCCTGCTGACGCTCGGTGTAATACTTGTAAACGGATGGACTGATGCACCGAACGCCATTGCCACCTGCGTCTCAACACGGGCAATCGGTGTCAGAAAAGCTATCGTTATGGCGGCAATATTCAATTTTATCGGTGTTCTTGTAATGACAAGTCTCAATGCATCCGTTGCCATGACGATTTACAACATGGTCGATCTCGGAAGCGATCCGAAAATTGCATCTGCCGCTTTGTGTGCCGCTATGGCTGCAATCGTAATTTGGGCGACTGTTGCGTGGTACGCCGGAATCCCGACAAGTGAAAGTCACGCGCTGATTGCTGGTCTGTCCGGTGCGGCTATTGCTACGCAGAACTCCCTCTCGGGCATCAGCGTCAACGAATGGCTGAAAGTGCTTGTGGGACTGGTATTCTCTACTGTACTCGGCTTCGGTATGGGATTTGCTGTATCCAAGCTGACGG
>CAZPPN010000326.1:0-2560 GCA_964588425.1 uncultured Ruminococcus sp.
TCAGGGTTTCACCCTAAGAACCCACCAACTTTTGAAAAAGTTGGATCAAAACTTTAAACTGACTGAGTTCAGCTAAAACTTAAACTATGCCGATCGCCGTGGGGTCAATCCTGCGGCGGTACAGGACGGCGAACATTTGTCCTGATTTTACCGATTGGAGGTGCTGAAACAGCATGAAAAACGAAATGGACAAAACCATAACATTCTCCATCCGCGAAGAAGAACGCGACCGCGAAAGAAAAATGCTTCTTCGTGCGGTTTACGATGCTCTCAGTGAAAAAGGATACAACCCGATCAATCAGCTCGTCGGTTATGTCCTCACTGAAGACCCGACCTACATCACCAACTACAAGAACGCGCGCGGCATGATCCGTCGGATCGACCGTGACGAGCTGATGGCGGCGCTTCTTACAGAATATCTCGATCTCTGATGTCAGTCATCATCCCGAAGTCTGTTCTCTCTCCCCGTCTGCCGCCCGTATCGAAGATTGCTGTCGGTTCGCTGACCGTATCTCAGATGCAGAGTGCGCTTCCGCTTGACGAGGCGGCATCGGTACTGGCATATGCATTCGACCGCGGTTTGAATTTTGTCGACACGGCTCAGTACTACGAAAACTACGACATCATCCGTCTGGCGCTGAAGAAATGCTCCGCTCCCGACTCGGTTGTACTCTCGACAAAGACCTACGCCTACTCGCGTGAACTTGCAGTCGAAGCGGTTGAAGAGGCACGGAGTGAATGTGACCGTGATGTAATTGACATATTCATGCTTCACGAGCAGGAGAGCTACGACACTCTGCGCGGACACATGGAGGCATTGGAATACCTGTTCGAGTGCCGTGAAAAAGGCATCATCCGAGCTGTCGGTGCGTCAACTCATCATGTTGCGCTTGTACGCGGATTGATACGGCTGAAAGACGAAGGTTTCACACCCGATGTATGTCATCCTTTATACAACATGGCAGGAATCGGCATAGCTGACGGCGGAGAAGCTGACATGGCGAACGCACTTACAGAGGCGCACGGCATGGGCATCGGCATATTCGGAATGAAAGCGCTCGGCGGCGGACACTTATGCGATCATGCGGAAGACGCGCTCAGATTCGTACTGGAGAAGCCGTTCATTGACTCCGCAGCCGTCGGAATGCAGTCATATGAAGAAGTTGACGCTAACATACGGTTTCTGACTGACGGAAAATTCTCGGACGGCGACAGGATCAGGCTTGCGGAAAAGCGGCGTATTCTGCACATTGAGGAATACTGCGAAGGCTGCGGCGCCTGTGTTGAGCGATGCGGTGAGGGTGCGCTGAGTCTGCGTGAAGCTGAAGCGGATGACACCTCCCCCGGACACGATTTCGTATCGGAATTTCTCTCAGCGGACGGCACATCAGATCCCCAAAAAACAGTCAGGCTCCGGGCATATGCCGACGACTCAAAATGCGTGCGATGCGGTTACTGCACGAGGGTATGTCCCGTATTCGCGCTCAAGGTATGGTGAAATACCTACATTATAATTATAAAGTAAAATAAACCCCAAAAGGTACTGTATGCAAATATTGAATCTCACGCCGAATGCCGGAACACAGCAGCACGGCGGATTCCGCGAAGGATCATGTGTTCCGGCAGATGCGATTTTTCTGCTCGGTTATTTTGACGGCGTTCACATCGGGCATCAGGCTCTGATCGACGAAGCGCGCATTCTCGCCGCAGAGGGAACAAATGTCAAGCGCCCGATCGTGATATGGACATTCGAGCATCTGCCAAAAGCGTCAGCTGATTCCGGGCTCCTCACGACGAAAAATGAAAAATGCGCTGTTCTCTCGTCTCTCGGAGCAGACCACATCATTTTTGAAGATTTTGACGCTCTCCGTTCACTCGACGGCGAGAGTTTTTTCATACGCCATATAGCTCTGCATTCTCCGCACGCCGTAATCTGCGGATATGATTTCCGATTCGGCAGAATGGCATCATGCGGACCGGACGATCTGACGAAATTCGCGTCCGATGCAGGGATCAGATCAAAGACGATCAGTTCACGAACGCTCGGCGGCGAGGTTATCTCATCGACCCTGATCCGTTCGCTCATCTCGGGCGGAGATATGCAGAAAACAGCCGATCTTCTCGGACGCAGGTATTCTTTCACCGCCGAAGTCATCCACGGCAAAGAGCTTGGCAGAACGATCGGTCATCCCACGATAAATCAGCGTTTTCCGGCTGAAAAAGTGTCTCCGCTTCACGGTGTGTACAGCTGCACGGCTGAATTCACGCTTGACGGAAAGGACTATTCTCTCGGTGGTGTCTGCAACATCGGTCACCGTCCGACAGTCAATGACAACGAAAGCGACATCACGGTTGAGACTTATATAATCGGATTCTCCGGGAACCTGTACGGCACGGATGTGAAGATCTCGTTTGCCGAATATCTCCGCGGAGAAACAAAATTCTCATCTGTCAGCGAACTGGCGGATCAGATCGCAAAGGACGAAAAAGACGCAAAAATTAGTCTTGGTCTACAATAAACTGATATTATGAAGAATAATCACGAAAAATCCCGCATCAT
>CAZPPN010000327.1:0-2555 GCA_964588425.1 uncultured Ruminococcus sp.
TCGTGTAGAAGAAGCTGCCCGTATCCTCGATATTACTCACCTCCTCGACAGAAAGCCGAAGGCTCTCTCCGGTGGTCAGAAGCAGCGTGTTGCTCTCGGTCGTGCTATCGTTCGTAACCCCCGAGTATTCCTTCTCGACGAACCGCTTTCCAACCTCGATGCTAAGCTCCGTGCAACAATGAGAACAGAGCTTACAAAGATCCACCAGAGAGTTGGTACAACATTTATCTACGTAACACACGACCAGACAGAAGCTATGACAATGGCTACTCGTATCGTTGTTATGAAGGACGGTCTCATCCAGCAGGTTGACACACCTCAGAATCTCTACGATTACCCCGTAAACCTCTTCGTTGCAGGCTTCATCGGAACACCTCAGATGAACTTCATCAACTGTGTTCTTGAAAAGAAGGGCGAAGATCTCTACGTTAAGTTCGGATCCAACTCCCTCAAGCTTCCCGCAGAAAAGGCTTCCAATCCTGTTCTCAAGGATTACATCGACAAGGAAATCGTTATCGGTATCCGTCCCGAATGTATCCATGACGACGACGCTACTATTCGCGCTATGGCTGATTCCGTTATCGAAACAGACGTAGAAGTAACAGAGCTTATGGGCGCTGAAATCTATCTCTACCTCGTAGCAGAAGAAACATCCATGACAGCGCGTGTATCCGCTCGTTCCACAGCAAGAGCAGGCGATATCATCAATGTTGCATTCGATATGTCCAGAGTTCACATCTTCGACAAGGATACAGAACGCTGCATCGTTCACTAATCCCTACATACATAATAAGACCGCTTCAATTACGAGGCGGTCTTTTGTGTTGTTTGATTTTATCTGATAACTGCGCGGACAGCCGATGCTATGATGTCAGCCTGTATTTCTTTCGCGGAATCGTTGAAGTGGAAGCAGTCACACCAGTGCTTGTCTCTCTCAAGCCCATCCATGGGAGTGAAGAGGTCGATCGTCGGCAGATTTAATTCATCCGCAATGCGCTTTACGGTAGCGTTCAGTTTTGCTGAGATTTCGGTCAGCTTCGGATCGCACAGCGGCGTGGACAGCGTAAGATACAGCTTGGATTCCGGAACTTTCGTGAGAATGAACTTTGCCGCATCACGGTACGCGATTTCCCATTCATCAAGGTTCATTCCGAGCGAGTGGAGTCCGTTGTTGAACGAGATGACATCGTACTTTGCGTAATCGAGGTAAAAATCAAGCTCGCGGAGATAGAATTTGTCGGTTACGCATTTTGATGATGCCCAGAACGATACGCAGCATTCATCCTCGAGACGGCGTCTGACGAAATCCTGATAACCGTTGCAGATCGAGTCGCCTACAAGAAGAACCCGCGGCTTTCCGACTGCGTTTGTTTCGTATGAATAGTGGATGCTCCATTCGATTTCCTCTCGCGTGCGCGTGGAATTTTCGGGCATATAATTGCGGTAATCAGCGGACATATTTGTGATCCTCCATATGAATAATTATAAATTAATTTTTGTTATAGTTGAATTATAACACAAAACAGTGAAGGTGTCAATATATTTGGAAAGTTTAGGAAAAGTGCGGAATTTTCGTAAAAACTGCATCAAAAATTATTGAAAATCTATTGACGGGTGAACAGAAAAACTATATAATATATATTGATGAAATATGTTCCTTGGGAGGCAGTATGAGAAAATTGTCGCATTTTGTTGCATTTCTGGTGATTTTGTTCCTTTGTCTGCCGGTCTCGGCTCAGAACTCATCGTTCGATGCCGGCGAGGTTCTGTATCATCAGGATTTTTCCGAGGTTAACGATATATCGGTCAGCGGTGTCGTAATGGGAACGTCAACATCTCCGATGTGTATGATCTCTGTTGCGGGCGATTCGCTTGATCTGATAACGAACAACGGCGGCCGTACATACGCGCTTCTGCCATCGTTTGCCAAAGGAAATACATATACGGTGGAGTTTTCGTTCAGCTTTTCGGAAATCGCCTCCGATAACGGATATCTCGCATACATACTCACAAGCCGAGGGGAAGAACCGACCAATATTTCGTCAATCGTCTTTCGCGCGGACGGTACGGTTGATGATTTTGATGAGCCGGATGCAGTTCTGGTGGAAGCAGTATCGGCAGGTGAGACCGTAAACGTGGAGATACCGGTCAGCGGCGGCGCTCTCTATCAGATCAAGCTTGAATGCGGCGGAGCGGAATATGTACTCGAGCGCGACAGCCTCCTTGTTATCGGGGACGGCAATATCGGATTTTCTGCGCGAAACGCATCCGCTTCCGTTGGGGAAATCTATGTTGTGAGCGGCGTGGATTACGATTCGCTCAAAGGCTACTATGCGGATAATTCATATGCCGCGGACAATTCTCCCGTGAACCGCAATGACGGTGAAGAGTATTCGCCTGCAACATTCGATCCGCTTGTGTGTGTCATGACTGCGGCGGCTGCGATGATGTTCGTGCTTCCTGCAGCAGGGAAAAAGAAATAACTCCAATATATAAAAATTGAACAACCAAAGCGGCAGAATGCTAATTTATTTCTGCCGTTTTTCGATTTAAGC
>CAZPPN010000328.1:0-2552 GCA_964588425.1 uncultured Ruminococcus sp.
AGAATATATAAACAATATCTGATATACAACAAAAACTGCTGTACCCGAGGGAATTCCCCATGAGCACAGCAGTTTTGTTGTATCAATCTCTTTTTTTCAGACGGAACAAGAGTCTTGCCATTGCGCTTCCGTTCCACGGGATCAGGGGATAGAGATAATGCCGTTTCCCGTTGACGGTTCTGTTCGTTGCGGCAAGAGCTATTGTGACGATAATACCAACGGCAAATCCTATCCAGTCGAAGATCGCGGTCAGCACGAGTGTTAAAATACGCATATACTTGAACGCATATCCGAGCTCGTAGTTCGACTGAGTGAAATTGGCTATCGCTACGAATGACATATACAGGATAACATCAGGTGAGAGCCATCCTACGGTAACCGCAAAATCACCGAGGAGAAGTCCGCCGACCACCGACAGCGAGTTCGACAGCACGCTCGGAGTATTCAGCGATGCGAGTTTCAGACCGTCGAGCGCAAATTCGGTGAGAAGAAGCTGGGCGAATATCGGAAGCATACCGGGATCCTGCGGGATTATAAACGCGAGCCACTCCGGCAGAATACTCTCGTGCATGAGAAGCAGATACCACAGCGGAGTCGCGAAAACAGTCATCCAGAAAATGATATGTCTGAGGATTCTGAGGTAGGTTCCGGTAAGCGGCGGAAAGTAGTAGTCGTCGGTTTCCTGCAGAAAATCAAACAGAGATGTCGGAAAGATCATCGCTTCCGGGCTGTTGTCGCAGATCACTACAATACCGCCTTCAAGAATTGTTGCGGCAGCGGCATCAGGACGTTCGGTTGTGCGTATCTTCGGGAAAGGGTTATACCAGCGCGTTCTGATAAGTGATTCAGCCATACTGCGGTGTCCGAGGACGAGTGAATCCGTATCGAGGTTTTCGATTTTTCTGCAAAGATCATCGACATATTCCTGATCTGCGCGTCCGTTCATATAGCAGACTGCAATATCTGTTCTTGAACTTCTGCCTGCGTTGAGATACTTCACCGTAAGCTCGGGATTTCGTATTCTGCGGCGTATCATTGATGTATTGAAGATCATCGTCTCAACAAATCCGTCACGGCTGCCGCGCATTACTTTATCGTTTTCCGGCTCTTCCGTTCCACGCGACTCGTATGTTCTGAGATCTATCACAAGCGCTTTTGAGCCGAACTTATCGCAGAAGAACGCCGTACATCCGCTCATAACCATAAGTATCAGCGAATCAATCGAGTCCGTTACGTCAACCTCAGCCGCAGGGATGTGCATATCGGCAAATTTCTGCGCCGCGTTCTCTTCACCGTTGCCGAAATCCTTGACCGAGATCAGATATGTGAGCATTTTCTGCAGAGATTCAGCTTTGATAAATCCGTCGATATAGTACATCACGATATTCGCGTCCGATATTTTCATTGGTTTGCGGATAATATCGAAGTTGTCATCCGGACGGAGTATGCTTTCGATAAGTTTTATATTGTCGTCAAAATTTTCTGTGAGCTTTCCTTTATAAATTTCCATAAAAAACTCCGCCAATCATTGTTTGTGTACAGTATTGACGGAGTTTTCGGTTATTATTCTTTATTTCTTATCGTGGTTCTTGAAATACTGATAATAATAGCACGGGATCATGCCGTTGTACAGCTTTCTGATCTTATCAGCTCGTCTGCCGTAGAGCTGCGGGAAGGCTTCACTCTGTGTGATGACATAGATCTGCCACTTATCGAGCCTTGCAAATGACTGTCCCATCGCACGGTAGAGAGATTCGGCTTCCTCAACGGTGAGAAGTCTTTCGCCGTACGGGGGGTTCGTGACAATCGTTCCTCGTCTGCCGAGGGTATCGATATCGAGTGCGTCCATCATAAAAATATTCAGTCTGTCGGCAACTCCTGCTCTCTTTGCTGCGGCTTCGGCGATCTCGACGCATTTCGGATCGATATCGGTCGCATATGCTTCAAACCCGGTCTCGCGGATGATCCCGGATTCGGCTTCTTCCCTCGCGTCTTTCCATGATTTTTTCGGGAAGACAGGATAGTTTTCCGAGACGAATGTACGTTTCAGACCGGGCGCGATATTTTTCATCATCATTGCGGCTTCAATTGCGATAGTTCCCGAACCGCAGAACGGATCCCACAGGAGTACAGCCTCTCTGGGACGTGAGATTTTCACCATAGCTGCCGCGAGAGTTTCACGTATCGGTGCATCTACGGTTTCCGGACGGTAGCCTCTCTTGTGAAGCGGAACACCGGAGAGATCTATCATAAGTGATGCTCTGTCCTTGAGGATGAAGAACTCGACTTTGTATCTTATACCTGTCTCGGGCAGCATTTTGAGCGAATATTTCTCACCGAGGCGGACTGAGATGGCTTTTTTCACGATTTTCTGACAGTCCGGAACTGAGAACAGCTTACTTTTGATCGCGTGTCCGCTAACCGGAAATTCGTCATCGCGTCCGATAAATTCCTCCCACGGCAGATCTTTTGTTCCGTCGAAAAGCTCGGTGAATGTGTTGGCTTCAAACGATCCGAGATTGAGGTAGAGTCTTTCGGCATATCTGAGATTT
>CAZPPN010000329.1:0-2547 GCA_964588425.1 uncultured Ruminococcus sp.
TTCAAATATGATTTCAGATCAATCTCAAGAATCGGTGTCCCCTGCCTCATCGGTACACTCGCCGTGACTCTGTTCGGATTCCTGAACGCACTTGTATTCTCACTCTCGGTGCAGAACAGCGCACACGGCAGCGAATTCTTCACCACCATCGCGGCAATATCGTCATATCTCGGTATGCTCGGAATGTTCACCACGCTCTCGGCAATAATCTACGTCATGTCGATCATGATCTACGTCCGCTACTACCGGTCAACCGTCAAGGATGAAGCATACCTCACAATGACGCTCCCCGTAAACGCCGATCAGCTTATCATATCAAAGGTGCTCTCAGCGTTTCTGTGGAATCTCATCCTCGGAGCAGCCGTCGTAATTGCATTCATCGCGATATTCGCCATGCTTATCGGCATCAATGTCCCTGAATTTGCAGATACCTTTTCCGAGGCGGTTTCCGCTCTGCTTGATTCGGTATTCTCCCATGTAAATGCGGGTGAGCTGATACTTTGCATAATCCTCTCCATAATCTTCTTGCTCGTTACATCCACCGAAGTTCTCATCCAGGTCTTCGCTTCAATCAATGTCGGCGCATCTCTCGCAAAGAAGTACAAAGGACTCGCCGCGGCAGGATGCGTAGTCGGTGCAAATATGCTCGTCAGCTCTGTTATATCCACATTCAGCTTCAGCATATTTTTCGCCAGAGGTTTCTCCGCATCCGCCGTTAATGGTAGCGCTGCCCTCGACATCGGATTTATTAACCTGTTCTTGATTATCTCAATCTGTGTCTACATCGGACTCGCCGCCGCGTTCTATATCCTGTGCAGACACTATCTGAGTAAGCGCGTCAACCTCGATTGAGTAAATTGACGATTTGCATTTCCTCATCCCCATAACCACAGAAAGACTCCCTTACCGCCCGAAAACCGGGAAATAAGGGAGTCTGATTATTTTTATTCAATCACATACCGTAATACTCGCCGAGACGAGCCGCGTCATCTTCACCGAACGCACCGTCGAAGAGAATGAAATCGTCCATCCTCATCTCCAGCTCATATCTGCCGTTCGTGAAGTCACCGATCGCGTCATTTCCGATGTTGAACTCAAGTCCCGTGTCACCGGCACCAACAAGATTGTCGAACAGATCCGCTTCGTAAACCTTCTTAAAGTTCATAAAAATGCCGACCTTCTTGTTCTCCATGTCAACCGAAACCATAACGTGCAGCCAGCCTTCATTGGTTGTAAGCGGGAAGCCGACCGTGATCTCCTGCGCGTTCCTGCCGTCGGAGATATCGAAAATGATATCGTGCATTCTGAATGCAAGTCCGACACCGTTTTCTTTTCTCACTCTCCAATGCCAGTCCTTGTTCGCGAATACCGGGAAGCTCTCTTCAGCCACATTGCGGATCTTGCCCCAGAAAGCTGCCGTGTAACTTCCATTACCGAACGTAAAATTCTTCACATTGATGTGTCCGTTTTTGCCGATCACACCGCATTTGCCGTATACGCCGTCCTCATATTCAACATTGCCGATCTCAACAAGCTCGTTTCTGCCTGTCATGTCGCAGATCTCGCCGTCCATGAATAATGCAAGTCTGATCCGCTCCTCGGGAATGTATGATGCAAGACCCTTGTCAGATCTGAACTCAGGTGTCGCTCTGTCACCGAACGAAAGCTCAACTTCCTCAACCTTGCGGTAATCACCGCACTTTTCGGGGAAGATTCCGTCGGGCACCTGCGAGGAGAAACCGTATTCGTCATATTCAGGGAAATCAACACCGAACGCATACAGCACAATCGCCGCGATATCTCTCGTGTACGCCGTGCCGATCTTGCCGTGAGGAACATTTTTTCCTGCCGCTGCGAGATAGATGTACTTTTCCTGATCGGAGTATGAACCGTGACCCGTGATGATTCCGCCGTGGTCAGCTACACAGATGAACAGCGTCTCGTCAATGATGCCTGCCTTCACATAAGCATCGTAAATTCTGCCCACATATCCGTCTTCAACCTCGATCTGCTTCAGATAAGGCTCGCTTCCGTATTCATCACCGTGTCCCGCACCGTCAATCTCGTCAAACTGAACGAACAGGAATCTGGGCTTGTTCGCAACTTCCTCAACGATCAGCCCGCACAACTCTTCATCCTTTCCGCTTGCCGTAACAAGATCAAGTCCATCTTCAATCAGTTCGTTGTTGATAGGTCTCCAGTTTACAAACGAGGAAAGTCTCGCCTCCGGCATAACCTCCCTCAAGCGCTTGAAAACGGATGGGAATCTGTCACCAGGATTTCTCATGTCTCTGTCCATAAGATTCGCCATTGCATGAATCTCCGGAGACGCACCGAGAAGCATAGCCCCCCAGTTTTCCGCACTGCTTGTCGGGCTCATGGAAAGAGCGGAATAAGTCTCAGCACCGTTTGCGAAAATTTTGTCCATGCACGGAGTGTTCGCCAGTCTGTTGAATACACCCATGCCGTCAAGACCGATTACAGCAACGTACTTGTAAATGTGTCTTTCGTTCATTATTATAAATCTCCTATATTATAAGCTAACCC
>CAZPPN010000330.1:0-2522 GCA_964588425.1 uncultured Ruminococcus sp.
ACGCTCCTGTTAAGAAGCTCAATGCTTCCGGTGCAGACGTTATGAAGCGTAACGGTTTCTATCCTCCGTCCGGTGAAGTCCGCGTAACAAATGTTTCCACAGCATCTATCGTCGGTGCTTCCAAGATCATTGACGTTGCGATCGGTCCCGAAGGAACATGGTCTATCATCGACGAAAAGCGTTCCAAGGTATTTACGTACGACGATAACGGTAACCTCCTCTTTGCGTTCGGTGACAAGAACGGTATCCAGACAGGTAACATCGACAGCGTTGAGGGTATCGCTTATCAGGGAACGAAGATCCTCATTCTCGACAAGACAAACGACAACTTCGTTGTATTCCGCCGTACAGAATATGCCGACCTCCTTCTTAAGGCTCTCGAGCATGACAACAACAGAATGTACGACGTAACAATCGACGACTGGACAGAAATCCTCAAGAGAAACAACAACTTCGACGCAGCTTATATCCAGATCGGTAAGGCACTTTACCGTCAGGGTGAGTACGAAGAAGCTATGGATTACTATAAGTCAGCATACGAAACCGAGAACTACTCCGAAGCATATAAGGAGATCCGTAAGGAATGGGCGAACAGCTACTTCTGGATTATCCCGATCGCTATCGTTGCAATCGCGATCGTTGTTGCTAAGTTATTCGGCTACGCTGCAAAGGTAAACAAGCGTACTGCTCTCAAGGTAGGACGTAAGAGCCTCAAGGAAGAAATGCTTTACGCGTTCCACGTAATCTTCCATCCGTTCGATGGTTTCTGGGACCTCAAGCACGAAAAGCGCGGTTCTATCAGAAGTGCGTTCCTCATCCTCCTTATCACGATTATTGTATACTTCTACAATACAATCGGTACAGGCTACATCTTCAACCCCCGTCCGTCCACAACATTCAATATCCTGGGCGCTGTAACAGCCGTTGTAGTACCGCTCCTTCTCTGGGCTGTATCCAACTGGTGTCTTACAACACTCTTCGAAGGTGAAGGAAGCATGAAGGATATCTTCATCGCATGCTGCTACTGCCTTACACCTCTCCCGCTGCTTATCCTCCCCGTAACAATCGTGTCCAACTTCCTTACATTGAACGAAAAAGGAGTTATCACACTTCTCCAGGCTCTCGCTTATATCTGGCTTGGTATCCTCCTCATTTTCGCAATGCAGGTTACTCACGACTCCTCCGCAGGAAAGAACCTCCTCACATGTCTTGTAACCATCGTATTTATGGCATTCCTCATGTTCGTAGGTATCCTCTTCTCCAGCTTGGTAGGTAAGATGATAAGCTTCGTTACCAACATCATTGATGAAATCAGTTACCGATTGTAAACAGAGAAAGGAGATATAGATATGAATATCAAAAGAATTGTATCAGCATTCTTGACTCTGGCTATGCTTCTCGGTTCCCTCACGGTAACTATCGACGCTGCTTGGGCTGATAAGGTAGATGAAAAGGGCAACCCGATCATCAACTACATCACAAAGGCTTACCTCAAGCCCGAAGAAAAGCTCGAAGACATGATCATGGTTAAGGAACAGAACGGTTTCCAGCTCTGGTATGAGGAGTTCACTGGTGAAGTTGCTATCGTTGACATGGCTACCGGCAATATCACATTTACGAACCCTTATGACATCGCTTCAGGTTACCAGGGAATTTCCGAACCCATCAAGCAGGAGCTCCTCTCCCAGCTTATCATTACTTTCCTTGAGAACGGAGTTCAGAAGGAATTTAACAGCTACGAGGAAGCTGCTCTCAGAGGCCAGATCACAAAAAAGAACATCAAGAACGGTATTCGTGTAGAATACATCCTCGGTGAAGAGGCGACAACTCGTCTTGTTCCCCGTATGATCAAGTCCGACCGTTTCGAAACTCTCATTCTTGAGTACATCGACGACGATTGGCAGTATGAAAAGCTCCGTGCTTTCTATACTCTCAAAGACGTAAACGACTCGACTCTTACCGAGCGCGGCGTTGCGGAAATGCTTGCTAAGTTCCCGATCGCTATGGAAATGCCGGTTTACGTCTGTGACCCGGAAATCAAAGCGAGAGAGCTTCGCGAACTTGAAAACATCGTTAAGACATTCTGTCCTCACTACACATATGAAATGCTCGACTACGACCACGAACTCACCAACTACACCGGTGACGACGCAGCTCCGCCGAGATTCCGTATGTCACTTGAGTACACACTCAGCGATGAGGGTCTTGAAGTAAGACTTCCTGCGAACGGTATCGAATTCGACGAATCCGTATATCAGTTCCAAACCGTATCCGTACTTCCTTACTTCGGTGCAGGTTCCAACGAATTTACAGGTTACTCTGTAATCCCCGACGGTTCCGGCTCTCTTATCAGATTCGAAGACTTCAAGGGTAAGTCGGTTAATATCTCCGGTAAGATGTATGGTGCGGACTATGCATACCACGAAATCAGCGGTCAGCATTCCGAAGCAATGAGAATGCCTTATTACGGTGTAGTTACATACGTAGACCGTGACATCAGAATCGACCCGACTGAACAGTAC
>CAZPPN010000331.1:0-2517 GCA_964588425.1 uncultured Ruminococcus sp.
TCAGCAGGCTGAACTAAAAACTAAAGCCAAAGCAAGCCGGGTGATTCACAAGAGGGGCCGGCCTGTCCCTCTTGTGCGCCCTCCGCGCAGGAGCAACAAACGAACACCCTACACGAAGTAGATCCCTGTAACACTCAAGAAAAAAATCCCAAAAGAACCGCCCCCCAAAATCCCCCCAATATTGACATACAAATCAATTTGTGATATAATAATATAGTATATAAAATCAACGTAACCAAGAAGAAAAAACGGAGGAAAACATGGATAACCAGCTCGCCGCAGACCTTTCCGTCATCTGGCAGATGATAGAGCAGCGAATGCGCGAAACTTTCAAATATTCCGAACAGTCTTTCAACCTCTGGTTCGGCAGAGTGCAGCTCCGCTTCCTCGATGCTGAAAGAGCTGTTTTTGTGTGCGAAAATAAACTCAAAAAAGACGTCATCACCAAACAGTACCTCGGATTCATCGCCGACTGTATGCTCGATGTCCTCGGATATTCCCCCGAGATATCCGTCGAAGTCGATACCGCCCTCGCTCCCGAGGTTCCGGACGACGGTACTGTTTCCCCCCTCAAAATCCTGCGTGAAAAACAGGCAGCGGAAAAAGCCGAAAAAGAACGCGCGGAAGCTGTGTCAAAAAAGGACTTCGAACCCGTCTTCAAAGAGGACGAGATCACTTTCGCTCCCAACGCCGCACCGTCAAGTACAGCAGGATGGTCTCAGCCGCAGGCACCGAACGTCTCGCGAATCAAAACCGCAGGCGATATCGGCTCGATCTACTCCGGCGGAATCCTCGACGACAGGGACGACGGCTACTCGGAAGCCGCTGTTGTGGATGAGTCGTCCGACAGCCCCGCACCCATCGAAAACCGCGAAAACAGAGGCGAGAGACGCCTTACATACAACGATGACTACACCTTCGACAACTTCATCGTAGGTGACTCCAACAGGTTCGCTCACGCAGCGGCGCGCAATGTCGCAGACAATATCGGCATGAAGATCAACCCGCTCTTCATCTGGGGTCCCCCGGGACTCGGCAAGACGCACCTCATGTACGCGATCGCAAACCAAGCTCTGGCGCGCAATCCCGAGATGAAGGTAATCTACGTCAAGGGCGAGGAATTCATGAATCAGCTCGTTGAGGCTATCCAGAAAAGCAGAAACCAGCAGTTCAGACAGAAATACCGCAGCGCAGATATGCTTCTGATCGACGACATCCAGTTCATTGCCGGCAAGGAAGCGACGCAGACCGAGTTCTTCCACACGTTCGACGCGCTGTACGAGGACAAGAAGCAGATCATCATCACATCCGACCGTCCGCCGAAGGAGCTTGTTTCGCTTGAAGAGAGAATCAGAAGCCGTTTCGAGGCAGGACTTCTTGCGGATATCAAGCCACCGAACTACGAGCTCAGGCTTGCGATTCTCCGCCGGAAGATAACACAGAACAACATTGACGTACCGACTGACGTAGTGGATTTTCTCGCGCAGAATCTGCAGGAGAACATTCGTCAGCTCGAGGGTGTTATCAAGAAGCTGTCGATGGCGCATCTGTTGACGGGGCATCCTGTTAACATGGAGATGGTCATACAGACAGTCCCGGAATACTTACGCGACGCCGAGCCTGTCAGCGACACTATCACGAGGATTGTGATGTGTGTAGCGCGGCGGTTCCAGGTATCGACATCCGACATCATGGGTGTATCGCGCAAGAAAGAGATCAAGAATGCGCGCAATGTAGCGATGTATGTGACGCGCGAGATCACGCAGATATCGTTCCCGCAGATCGGTGCGATATTCAACCGCGACCACTCGACGGTTCACTCGAACATTGGCATGATCGAGTCGGAGATGCAGTCCGACCCTGTACTCGAGGCGACTGTCGGGGAGATTCTCAAGGAAATCAAGCGTGGGTGAGGGGGATTTTCCTCTTTGCAAATCTGACAAGGGGTAGTTGGCACTGGGCGTGAGGCTTTTATTACAGGGATCTTACTCGGCGTAAGGAGCAACAAACTAACGGCTTAGTTATAATCCACCGCTGTAAGCAATCCAAACAATCAAGAAGAAGAAAAAAGCCCCCCACACCCCCGAAGTACAAAAAAGCAACGAGAAATCCCAAGGGTTTCCCACACCCTGTCTCATAACTCCTGTGGGAAACAAAAGTTTTTCCACAAAGTTTCCCACAACCCTGTGGAAAACTCATGTTGAAATCAAAAGTTTTCCACAGCACTATTCAACATCCCTTTGGATTTTCTGTCAACCTTGCACGTATTTTTAACCATTTTTATTCCAAAACTCCGCGTTTTCACCTCTTTTGAGAGAAAAATCCACATTTTCGACTGCGGAAAAACCTTTGGAAAACTCCCACGCAAACCCGGGTAAAACCAAGGATAAAGTTTTCTTAACACAGTTTAGTTTGACGTTTTCCACACGGATCATATTTTCTCATTTTGGAAAAGCCGCGCCGGATTCGCGTTTTCCACAGGAAAAGTGACAATTTCAGCCATGTTGATTTTGTGTT
>CAZPPN010000332.1:0-2513 GCA_964588425.1 uncultured Ruminococcus sp.
TTTTCTGAACAGTATTTCAGCACATTCCTCAGCCGAAAGGGACGCCGTGTCAAGAATGATATCGGGAGACTCGGGAGCATCATAAGGCGCGGATACACCTGTGAAATTCTTTATGTTTCCCGAAAACGCTTTTTTGTAAAGCCCTTTCGGATCGCGTGAAGCGCATACATCAACCGATGCTTTAACGTAAACTTCGTAAAAATCGGCTTTACTCTCAATAATCCTTCGTGCACGATCACGTGACTCACGATCGGGGGATATCGTACATACAATAACGATCTGACCGGAATCCGCGACTATCTTTGCAAGCTCCGCAATACGTCTCAGATTCTCATGCCTGTCGTCAGCCGAAAATCCCAAACCGTCACACAGTCCGCAGCGAACAGTATCGCCGTCGATCATGTAAGCCGAGCTGCCGGAATCATTCAGCATTTTCTCTGCAATAGCAGCAATTGTCGATTTGCCGGCACCGGACAGTCCGCTCATCCAGAAAACCGCAGGCCTTGAACCTGTGATCTTCATACGTGCCGCAGCAGAAGTCGTCGATGCGTGGGGCGTGATATTGTTAAATTTGTTCATGCTTATATACCAATCCGAAACCTGCACATTAATATTCAACATACATTATATTATAAACGAGCACCCGATGTCAACCGATTGCAGAATAAAAAATAAATTAATAACGGATTTGCTCAAATTTACTCCAAAAACTTCAAATATTTCATAACGGAGAAAAGTGATGAACAGACTTACTGTCGGAAGAAGACGCAATAACCGATCCGAAAAAGAAATTCTGAAAAAAAGATTTGCCGATTTTCTTATGATAATCGGAACAGCCGCAATGTGTGTTTCGCTAACCGTTCCGCTGGCAGGAAGAGATAACATAACGCGAGAAGATGCAGTTGCCGTAATGAGCAGCGTGTCCGACGTAAGAGAAACTGACAGGGAAGAGCTGGTTATGCCCGAGCGTGATATATCCGCAAATACCTATGACACATCAATATTCGAATATATAGGAGAGTTTTTCGCAGACCTGATTCGCGAGGGTATATCTTGAACGGGATAATTTCTTTCGCTTTTGCAGTAATTCTGCATGAGCTCGGTCATATAACAGCGGCAAAACTGCTCGGTATCAGAAAAATATCGTTCATTCCGTGCGGATTAGGTGCTGTGCTGACATTTGATTTCTCGGGATGCGGGTATATCCGTGAATCAGTCGTTCATTTGTCCGGCGGAATAATGGGACTTGTCACAGCCGCGGCAGGATATATTATTTTCGGTGATAGGGCTGTATTGTTCTGCGGTATCTCAGTTCTCCTTGCCGTTTTGAACTGGCTTCCGATAGAAGGACTCGACGGCAGCGCTTCCATGAAAGCAATCCTTTCAATAAGGCTCATGCCGGATACAGTATGCCGCATAGCCGCCGTTATTTCTTCAATAACAACGGTATTGCTGTGGATTGCGGTACTCTGGATCGAATTGAGAATACGCGCAAATTTTTCATGCATTATACTCGCGATCGCGCTTCTCGTGCCGCTTGCCGATAAAAAGAAACAGAACCGACGTTAAAATCGGCTCTGCTCAGGTGAATATTACAGTCCGGCAGCGGAAAACGCTTCGGAGAATGTTATGTTTCTTTGGCGAAAGCAGGTGCAAAGTTCAAGAAAATCAGATCTGTACTGACTTATATCATTTGTCTGAGGATGACTGAAACTGATACAGGTCAGATTTTTCTCTTTGCATAATTCTTTTATTTTTAGATTGAATTCTGCCGAATAGTCATCATCTCCTCTCAGCGCGATCAGATAAATCTTCGTATGAGGCAGAGCTTTTTCGATATCCGTGATTATCCCTGCGTATTTCAAGATAGGATTTTCGGTATTTTTGTCCTCTTCACCCAGGGACAGAAAAATTTTCCGCGGTCTGAGCTGGACTGCACACACATTGATAAGCGTTCCTGCCTCGTCAATCGTGATGCCGCTGATGCTTCTGTTGTACACTGCGTACTCAAGCTCACTTTTGTTGATAAGCTCATAGAACGGAAAACCTGCCATGTAGGTTGAGCCGAATATAACAATTTCACCCTTGATTGTAAGATCGTTGACAGCTTTGAATGACAACGCTTTTTTCAATACACTATCTTTCATTGTCGCTCTCCGGAATAGTTATTTGTTTACTGTTAATTTTTCATTTTTTCTGTTGACGAAATAGAGAATAAGGTCAATTGATACCATCAGCAGATTGAAGCAGTAGAGGAACAGAACATAATTGATCTGATCTCCGCAGATTTTTCCGCATATTCCTGCGATATACCCGAATATTATCGCAAAAATAAATACACAGCTTTTACCTTTTGTTGATCGTGATACGAGACTTTTGTAAACCGAAATCGGCCACGAAATCCCGAAGCATATGAGCATTATTGATTCGAAAATCTGAGACATTTTTATCACCTCTGTATGTTTTTCTATATTATACTCTTGACTTAACTAAAAGTAAAATATATAATTATT
>CAZPPN010000333.1:0-2510 GCA_964588425.1 uncultured Ruminococcus sp.
ATGTCGCTTTTTCCGGACGGATTTTCGACGAGCTCTATATACCCGATACCATCATATATATCCACCAAGCCGCATTCGATTTCGCAGTGGTCAAGGGCGAGGTCACAGTTGACCCGGAGAATACCGTGTATCACGCTGCCGGAAACTGCATCATCCATACAGAGTCCCGTGAGCTCGTCGCAGGCTTTTCAAACAGCGTCATTCCCGACGACGGAAGCGTTGTGAGCCTCGGAGAGCATTCGTTCTACGGCAGCGGCATCGCGAACCTGATAATCCCCGATTCCGTCACCGTTCTCAGACACGCCGCACTCGCAGTAAACGATTTCGCTTCGATCGCCGTTCCCGATGGCGTGGAAATACTTTATGAATATCTCTTCCAGCATAACGGGAATCTGGAAGAGGTGTATATTCCGTCAAGCGTGACAGACATATACAGATCGGTTTTCGAGAATTGTCCGAAACTGAGACGTATTTACTACGGCGGAAGTGAAGAAGAATGGAACGCGATTGCGATAGATAAAAACAACGGTGCGCTTGACAGCTGCGAGCTCGTCTTCGGCGCATCACCCGAGGATATAAATCATGCAGAAAACTGACATCTTTGATTTTACCAATACAGCCATGGAGCACCTTTACGATGTGGTTGACGACAGCCGTTTTTACGAAAGCGGAGCCACATCTCTGATTTACTCAAAACTGAGTAATAAGATGAAGTATATCCCTTTCTGTGATTACCTGAAAAGATATATTTCCATGAAAGCCGGCATTGACTGCGAAAGCTCGGTTGACGAGTATAAATCAATCATCTGCGATTCGTTCAGAGAAACCGGAACTCCGCCGGCTATGACTCCTACAAAAGTAAAGTTGAGTGCATCGGTAAAGAACTGGCTGTCACAGGCATCGGTCGGACGCAGCGTGGTTCTCATCCTCGGCTTCGGTCTGCGTATGAGCGTTGATGACGTGAACGATTTCCTCGTCAAAGCTATCCGTGAGTCTGAGTTGAACGCAAAAAATCCGTCGGAAGTCATCGCATGGTACTGCTACCGCTTCGGCTACAGCTTCGACAGGTACCGTTTGCTTATGAACCGATACGATACGCTTCCTGTGTCACAGGAGTGCCTTCTTGTCTCAGAGCGCACAAACAACGCGAGACGAACCATGTATGCCGTGCGCGACGACGATGACCTCATGGAGTATCTTACGAAGCTGAAAACACCGGACGGCAGAACAGGCTTCAGCGTAACATCACGCGAGACCTTCGACAGACTGTATAAAGAGACCCGACAGACCATCGCAGACCTGTATAATCAAGCGGAGGATGACAGAATCGCCGATGAAATTCTGAAACTGCGCGAACAGATGGCGATGAATGCAAGGCTGTACGATTATGACAAACAGAACAGGGTTGAGAAAATAAAAAACAGCCGCAGACAGTATACCGCAGACGATATAACGGCAGGAGATATCGAGCACGTTCTCTGCGCCGCGATACCCGTGGATCAGTACGGCAATCTCAAACCGGGTAAGTCGTCCGATCTGAACGGACATTTCAGCGGCAAGCGGTTCACGCGGCAGCGGATACACGAAATTCTGTCAAACCATTCTGAGATAAACCGGTTTGATCTGATTACTATGAACTTCTTTATTCACTCACAGAAAGAGGGCATCATGCCGAAGCGGAGATATATCGAGTTCAACGACTCCACGAACGAGATTCTGACAGCGTGCTCGATGGGACAGATATGTGTGGCAAATCCGTACGAATGCTTTCTGCTCATGTGTATACTGTCAGAAGATCCGCTCGGAACTTATGCTGACGTTATGGAGATGGCATATGGAAAGAGTTAAGAGTGCAGAGTTTAGAGTTAATCTACAACAACTCTGCATTCTGCGCT
Source organism: uncultured Ruminococcus sp. (assembly GCA_964588425.1). Taxonomy (GTDB): domain Bacteria; phylum Bacillota; class Clostridia; order Oscillospirales; family CAG-272; genus UMGS1696. The sequence goes on from CAZPPN010000333.1 coordinate 1,896, forward strand.
TTTACATTTATAATAATGAAAGAATATATCACCCAAACATTTATAAACAGCTTGCAGGCTGTTTTTTGCACTGATACGAATGTATCATTTTCTCTTGACGTGCTGAGTCGGGATGGAGTACATGAGCTTTTCGCACTGGCTGAAAAACATGACCTCTCTCACCTGCTCGCATACAGCTTCAGAGAAAATCGCATCGAGACATATGATATTCCGCTTAATCGGATAATACTGAAAGCAGTATACCGTTATGAACGGATGAAGAATGACTATATAAAACTGTGCGAGACATTAGAATCGGCGAAAGTGCCGTTTATTCCACTGAAAGGTGCAGTTATCCGTCAGTATTATCCCGAGCCATGGATGCGGACGAGTTGTGACATTGATATTCTGGTTGATGAAAAAGACGTAGAACGCAGCATATGCGAATTGGTTGACAGATTGGGTTATACATATGAAAGAAAGTGTTCACATGATATTTCATTGTATTCTCCGAACCACAACCATATAGAATTGCATTATAGTCTTGTCGAAGAGGGGATTGTCAATGGGGCGTCATCGGTACTGAAATCGGTGTGGGAAACATCGTCGGTCAGAGAGGGATATCATTACTGGAAC
>CAZPPN010000334.1:0-2486 GCA_964588425.1 uncultured Ruminococcus sp.
GGAGCCGACGGTCTTTCGGGCAACAGCGATACCGGAAGTCCCGGTGTAACAATCCCCAAAACCGAGATTTCCATAGAACCGAATTCAACTGCCGATCTGCTGGCATTCTTCATCTATGACGGACGACTGTATGTACAGTATGAGTGGATACAGGAACATCCCGAACTTGCAGGGGAATATGTGGGCACAGCCACAGGAAATATCGACTGTTTCACCCCGAAAAAGGAATATGTTGACTTTGCAGGCAGCGTCTCCGGTGATTTCTATACTGTGGATGGATTCGATCCTTCCTTCATGCTTTGTATGAAATATGAGGATGGCTCGGTTTCAACCTACATCAATGACAATGGAATGACATTGTACAGGGGTTCCGATCTCTTTGAAGACCGCCTGCATCTCAGTGGGAACTATTCGGGAGTGGAATACCAGACAAGACATGACTGGGTAAAAAGTCTGGGTAATGTAAAAACCCTGTCGGACGAATCCGCTGGGGTAATTGAAACCTTCATCGAAGAACTGAACAAAGGCAGCTTCATGTACACAGACAATATGCCGCTTGATGAGGGACAGAACAATATCTATGATCGGGAGATTTATCACCTGTTCTTCCACATGAACAACGGTATGACCATCCATCTGCGGCTTTATGATGGCGGTTATGTTCGCTTCGCCGGACTGATTCCCGTATGCGTGAAAATGGATACGGACGCATTCAATGCATTGGTTGATCTGTTGAAATGAGAAAGGAGTTTTCTATGAAGAAAATTTTTGCTGTTATACTTTCTGTTGTTTCGATGCTTATGCTGGCTTCCTGTGATCCATTTGAACCGGAAGTCCGCGCCGAAAAGCAGGTGATCTATCTCTATCCTACTGAAAATACAGATGTTACCGTAAAGCTGGAGATCAATGGAGATCTTACCTGTACCTATCCTGCTTATAACGATGGCTGGACGGTAACTGCAGCGCCGGATGGTACTCTGACCGGTGAAAACGGACGCGAATATTACTGTCTGTACTGGGAAGGTGAGGTGGATACCGATTACGATTTCTCCAAAGGATTCTGCGTAAAAGGTGAAGATACCGCCGCATTCCTTGAAAATGTTCTCGCTAAGATCGGTCTGACGGAGCATGAAGCCAATGAGTTTATTATCTACTGGCTGCCGCAGATGGAGCAGAATCCGTACAACCTGATCTCCTTCCAGACCGATGCCTATACAGATGCAGCGGAACTGGATATTACACCTGCACCGGACAGTCAGCTTCGGGTGTTCATGGCATGGAAGCCGCTGACGGATGTGGTGGAAATCGAGCCACAAGAATTCAAGTCCTTTGAACGAGTTGGATTCACTGCAGTCGAATGGGGAGGAGCGAAGGTACAATGAAAAAGCGAATCCTGATCCCCATCTGCATTGTACTTACGCTGCTCCTCCTGATTGGCGGATCTCTTGCATATATGAGTGTGAAATCTCTTGACTTTTCTGTTGGCAGAGTGCTGTCCGCAAACAACAGTATGATGTTGGTTCTCGACAACTCTCCGATTCAGATGTCATGCCGCAAAGATGACAACAAAATGTTTGCCAAACTCACGGATGGCGATAAGGTGCTGGTTCTGCATGATGGCATTGCCGAATCCTATCCCGGCAAGACCGGTGTGTATGCTGTATTCAAACTGGAAGATGGCAGCATCACGGATATTCCGGATGATGTACTGACCCAACTCATTGAACTTGGCTGGAAAATTGCAGCGAATGACTAAGGAGGTCGCTTTATGAAAAAGAAAATATGGATATCCATTGCTGCAGCTGTTGTGCTGTTGGCAATCCTGTTTGTACCGATTCCCAGCGGTGTGATGAAGGATGGCGGAACCCGTGTCTATTCTGCACTGACATACAAAATTGTTCATTGGAATCGCATTCATGCTTATGGTACTTATGAGAAAACAGTGGTATATGGTCCAGGTGACTGCTGGAAATCCATTGACGAGCTGTGGGAGCGTGAATCCGCAGGACTGGGCAATCGTGGTGAAACCTATACGGATGAATGGATGGAAAAATCCGACCGTACAAAGACGGACGATGATCTGATCGGTCACATCCGTATCACAGAAATTTACGACAACTGCTTTTTTGCGTCCCCTGTGATTCCCATGCCGTATCAGATCAAGCTGAACGGCGAGCTGTCCTCCGAATGGTGTGTGGGCGATCAGGTATTTGTTACCTATAAGAATCTGTATTACGACGATCAGACTCACCATATCGAAGCAGATTTCCTGACCGTGGAACCCAGCGATTTTGAGTTGGAGCCGGGCGTGGCTTACAAACCGGTTATCTACCTCTATCCCGAAGAAGAAACGGAAGTTTCGGTCATGCTTGATTACAGCGGACGCCTGACCTGCACTTATCCCCAATACAACGATGGCTGGACGGTAACCGCATCACCCGATGGTACGCTGACCGATGCAAACGGACAGATTTACAACTACCTCT
>CAZPPN010000335.1:0-2485 GCA_964588425.1 uncultured Ruminococcus sp.
CTGAAAACAAAACATCTGATTGCACATATTAATATTCTCCCTATTTGTTTTTACTTGACTTTGTGATTATATTATAGTATAATAAAAGAAACAATTCGGTTGTATTTACAACAGAAAGAGATGTTTTATGAGAAAATTTATTCCAATACTGAAACGGACGCAATTGTTTGCCGGAGTATCTGAGGATGAGATTGCTTCAATGCTGTCCTGCCTGAATGCAAGACTGCAAACTTACCAAAAAGGCGAATACGTCCTTCACCAGGGTGAGCATCTTCATCATATAACGGTGCTTGTTGACGGTGCTCTTCATATACAGCGTGATGATTATTGGGGCAGCCGCACGATTATAAGCCGTATTGATGTGGGCGAAATGTTCGGTGAAGCTTATATAGCTCCCGAAAGCGGTGCTCTGATCAACGATGTGGTTGCGGTTGAGGACAGCGCGGTTATCTTCTTTGATATGCGGAGAATTATCACCGTTTGTTCTTCCGCCTGCCGTTTTCATTCAATGGTCGTGCAGAACCTGTTTTTTGCTGTATCCGAAAAAAACAAACAGCTTCTGCAAAAGCTCGGGCACATCTCAAAGCGCACCACAAGAGAGAAGCTGATTTCCTATCTTTCAGAAGAAGCGGAGCGGAACAGAAGTGCGTCGTTTATTATTCCTTTTAACCGCCAGCAGCTTGCTGATTTTTTATCGGTGGACAGAAGTGCAATGTCGAACGAGCTGTGCAAAATGCGTGACGAGGGTCTTTTGGAGTTCGACAAAAACGCCTTCAAGCTGTTGTAGAATAGCCAGACTGCTTTGCACAAAAGAGTTTCACCAACAAAAAATGAAAATTATTGAGGAACATAAATGATTATCGAAATTGCACAAAGAAAAGACAAACAAAAAATTGCCAAGCTCGACCGTCACATCCCATCACCTCGGTTAGGTGAGTGCATTTGGAACGGTCAGGTCTTTATATTATAAAGATGATTCCGTCAAAAACGGCGGACTGAATCATCGTGTGAAAGATCCTGTTGTCGGAGTTCTGCGTTATAGTCTTTTTTGGCAGACTATACCATTTCTTGATCTGCTGTATATTGATGAAGCATACAGAAATCGCGGATTCGGAACAAAAATGATGCGTGAATGGGAAGAAATGCTGGTTATTCAAGGCTACAAATACGCGATGACAAGCACTCAAGCCGATGAAGATGCATGGAAGTTTTATGAAAAACTCGGATACCGCAGGACAGGCGGATTCTTCCCCCCCGAACAGGAAGCAGAAGAGTGGGTATATTTAAAACAATTAGGAGAAATGAATGAGTAACAAATACGAAAGCGAAACTGCGGAGTTTGCGTCTACGGCAATTGAGGTATACTGTCAAAGATGAGTACTGAAAAATTTAATCTGTTTCTTGAGAATGCAAAAATGCTGTATGACAAGCTTGATGTTATTCCGCTTCTATACGGCTCGCTCGGACTGGAGCATCTTACAGGCGACGATCTCGCTTCGGATGATATTGACATTCTCATTCCGCGCGTATTTATCACCGAGCGGTGGCAGGAATTCAAGACAGTTTTGGAATCGCAGGGATATGTTCTTACCGACGAACACGAGCATACCTTTGTCAGCAATGGCACGGAGTATTCCTATTCCGATATAGACGCTCTTGAATCCTTTGCCGGCATTATGGCAGAAGATATTGAAGTGTGCAGAATTGATGACGTTTGTTTTATGATTTTGTCGCTGGAACAGTACCTTAAAGTGTACAAAAAATCGAGCATGGACGGTTATCGAATAAATGTACGGCAGAAAAAGGACGCAGAAAAAATCAGATATATTGAGAGAAAACTCGGAGGCACAAATGAAGATTGAAAACAACATACTAAAGCACTATCTGAGAAACGTATATTTTATTACGGGTACAGCTTATGCAGGTAAGTCCACCACAGTCATGATGCTTGCAGATCAATATGACATGGTCTTTTGCGGAGAAAATTATCATATAGCCGTATCAGACGTTGTGGCAACACCTGATGTACAGCCGGATCTTTGTTATAGAAAGAGTCTTACCGACTGGAAGGATTTTGTTACACGTTCGCCCGAAGAATATGAGAGATGGATCTACAACTCCGGAAAAGAAGGCGCAGGATTTGAGATTGCCGAGCTGATCTCGCTTTCAAAAAACAGAAAGGTAATTGCCGACACCTGTATTCCGCTTGATGTGCTCAAGGAGATATCCGATTATAATCATGTCACCGTTATGCTGTCTCCTCAGTCTATGAGCGTTGAGCGTTTCTTTGACAGAGATGATCCCGACAAACAGTTTCTTCTGAATGTCATTGACAGTTGTGATGACTCAGAAGCTGTGATGGAAAACTACCGAAAAGGTCTTGCGCTTATAAACAGCCAGGCTCATTACGACGAATACGCGAACAGTGGATTTTTCACCGTTGTGCGTGAAGATAACGGCATAGATACAAGAAAAGAAGTGTGCG
>CAZPPN010000336.1:0-2459 GCA_964588425.1 uncultured Ruminococcus sp.
CGAAGTTTTCTGTTTCGTTTTCGAACATGCATTCCGGAATGTTGCCTTCGAGCTTTTCGATGAGAACCTTGATGAGAGCTTCGTCAACCTGAGCGTCAGCCTGCTTTGCGTGTGTTTCTTCGAGCTTAGCCTTGATGTCAGCTTTGTATTCGTCGAGTGTGTCGAATTCGGAAACGTCCTTAGCGAAATCGTCGTCAAGAACGGGGAGTTCGTTGAACTTGATAGCGTGCAGCTTGCACTTGAATGTAGCTTCCTTGCCTGCGAGGTTTTCTGCGTGGTAGTCAGCGGGGAATGTAACAACTACGTCAAATTCGTCGCCGATGTTCTTGCCGATGATCTGATCTTCGAAGCCGGGGATGAACTGACCGGAACCGAGCTTGAGCTGATGACCTTCAGCCTTGCCGCCGTCAAATGCAACACCGTCAACATAACCGTCGAAGTCGATTGTAACGAGGTCTTCGTTCTGAGCAGCGCGGTCTGTGATTTCGATCATTCTGGAGTTGCGGTTCTGAACTCTCTTGAGTTCTTCTTCAACTTCAGCGTCATCAGCGTGGGATACGGGCTTTTCAACAGCGATTCCGAGGTAATCCTTGATTTCAACATCGGGCTTTGTGAAGAATATAGCTGTGAGAACAACACCGTTTTCGTCGATGGATTCGATATCGAATTCGGGACGGCTAACGATAACTTCCTTGACTTCCTTTACAGCGTCAGCATATGCGTCGGGAATGATTTCGTTGATAGCGTCTTCATAGAAAACTTCCTTGCCGTACATCTTCTCAACGATAGCACGGGGAGCTTTACCCTTACGGAAGCCGGGGATAGCGATGTTCTTGGATGTCTTCTTGAATACCTTGTTGATTGCAGCTTCGAAAGTTGCGTGATCAACTTCGATTGTGAGTTTCTGCTGGTTAGCAGCGATTGTTTCCTGTGATTTCAGGCTCATTTCTGTTTATCTCCTTGATGATTATATACTGAATTATAAGAATTTTATAAGAATTCGCATAGCTTTTTATATTGTACAATTATTGAGAGCAATTGTCAATGAGAAATGCAAAAAAAGTTGGTAAAAAAACTGTGAAATTTGGGTCTGTGGGATAATATACGCCGTTTTTTGCTCAGACAAACACTTTCATCGGATAAAAATCAATGAAATCGGCGGATACCATCGTGAATTTTATCCCGTCGTAAACCGTAGTCTGGGGAAGCGCGTACTTGCCGTGGATGTGGCCGAAGAAGCACTCGCCGACACCGTATTCTTTCATCACACCGAGCAGCTCTGGAACGATGAAATCCCCGAAAACGGGAGGAAAGTGGAGAAACACCTTCAATGGAGCCGATTCAAACCCTTCCTCTGATTCCCGCAGCTTAACACCGTCGGAAAGCGAGTGGGTAAGACGGCTTACTTCGCGTGCGATGAGCTTTTCGTAATCGGTCGGATTCGGCGTTGCCTGCAGCTTTTCGTCAATGAACCAGCCGCGCGTTCCGCAGATAATCATTCGGTCTTTGCCGTCCCCTGCCGTGAATGCGTTGTTCATCAGGAAATCGACCGACGTTACACCGATGTCCGAGAGGAATTTCTTCATTTTAGTGACCGTCGTCCACCAGTAGTCGTGATTGCCTTTTCCGAGAATCTTTCTGCCGGGGAGCGAGTCGATGAAACGGAGATCAGCGGCAGCTTCTTCAAGAGTCATTGCCCATGAAATGTCTCCCGGAACAATGACCGTGTCGCCGTCCTCAACGAGAGCGCGCCATCTGCGGTCGATTTTTTCCATGTATCCCGACCATCGGTGACCGAATTTGTCCATTGGCTTACCCGAGACGTGCGAAAGGTGCAGATCTCCGATCGTGTAGACTGCCATTATACGCGGAATACGAGATCGGGCATCTCTTCCTTGTTCAGAACTTCCTTGAATCTTACTTCAAGACCGAGTGTCTTTGCAAGCGGTACAGGAACTGTTGTGTCTGTCTCTGCCGCCAGCTTATCGAGAAGTGCGAAGATATCTTCAGCGTCGTATTCCATTCCGAGAGCATCGGCAACAGCGGGAGCGAATTTGTACGGGCTTGCTGTGGATGCGAGGACTGTCTTTGTTTCGTCGCCGCTTTCAGCTCTGTACTTGACGATGCATCCGTAACCGACCGCTGTGTGGGGATCGATGAGGTAGCTTTCACGTCCGTAAACAGAGGAGATCGCCGCGGATGTTTCCTCTTCGTTCATGGAGAAGCCGCAGAAGAGAGCGCGGATCTTTGCCATGAGTTCGTCGGGAGCTTTGTATACACCCTTTTCTTTGAGCTGAGCCATGAGATCTGCTGTAAGGGAAGCGCCGCCGAGAACGGAGATGAGACGCTCGAGGTTGGATGAAATGAGGATATCCATCGACGGGCTGATTGTCTTGTAGAACTCTCTTGTTCTGTCGTATACGCCTGTGTTGATGAAGTCGGTGAGGACATTGTTGGCA
>CAZPPN010000337.1:0-2446 GCA_964588425.1 uncultured Ruminococcus sp.
AGCGCGGGACTCCAGATCAGCCGCGACAACGAAGGCGGAGACGACGAAGAAATCTCAGAAGCTCCCAAGGTTTTCGGAGGAGGTATTGATTTATCTGCCGCTGAAACTACCGATGATGTTGTTGTGATGATCAACAATACTGCCGCGTACTATGACACAGTTGTGCTTTCTCTCAACGCTGATAACGGCAGTCTGATTTATCTCTCCCCTGCTCTCTGCGAACTCACACGTATGCCTTACGGTGAAGATTCCGCCGACTTTGAACTTGTGTCATCTGCGGTATCTGCCGCAAAAATCAAGAATCTCCGCATCAGCGCCGTACTCAATCCTATGACTGATGCAAACTCGATTCTCAGTGCAGCTCTTATTGACGGAACGATAATCGGCGAACTTGCATCACTCGGTGTGAACGAGATTCTTTTGAATATACAGAATGGAAAAGAAGCAATAACTTACGAAGAAGCAAGCCGCATCAGAACCTACCTAACCGAATGTGATGCCATCGCGGGAGGTTCATGTGATATCGGTGTTATTCTTTCTGCCGATATGTTCCTTGACGCAGAGAACGCAAAAATCGTTCAGATGATAGCCGGTGCCGCTTCTTTTCTCGCGATTGATTTTGATTCGAGAGAGTTTGAGATTCCGGATTTCTTCTATCTCGATGTATCAAACAGCATAAAATCCCTGCTCGGTACATTCAGCGTTTACAATATGCGTGTAGTCATCAACTCCTCAGACCGTGAATATGCGTCCGCCGAGTATGAAGCCTGCAAGGACAACGCTATCAGCAACATCTGCTTCACAGAATATTTCTCAAGCGAAGAGCTTGTATTCTCTTACACCGGAGACTCAAATCTTCCAGATACATCTGAAACCGCAGCTGAGACATCAGAGGATAATTTCAGAAATCCGTACGCCGGAATGAGTTTCAGCGAATCGGAAACCGAAGAGACCGAGTCTGAAATCGAAACACACACCATCGAAACTGACGAAAACGGCCGCGAAATCAAACCGTGGTATTGATTTTTCAGCCGCATCGGAGGAAATATGCCCCTTCTCCCCTATCTGATTCTATCCGAGAACGGAAATATTGCCGACTGCTCTGATTTTTTCGAAAAGGGCATCTGTACCGACAGCAAAGATGAAATCGAACGATATTTAATTGATTCTTTAGCCGACGGTGATCTGGCTGATCTGATTCGCTTCTGCCGCTCCGGTTTCTCGGACAACCATGACAATTTCAAAATAATCCCGCTGGTGGATTTCTATTCTTTCAATTATTTATTTCTCGAGAAAAACTCAGTATCGGACCGCGTGATCAATGCCGCATTTTTCGGACATGATATTTTTGATTTTGCGGATCTGATCTCACCGTCATCGGCAGTATATCAATCTGTGTCCGGAAGATGTATCGGAGATATTCTCGGTATGAAATCCGATGACAGATTACACGACGGTGTTACGCCGGAAATGCTTCTGATCTCCGAGAATTTTCCCGAAATCAGAAATGAGATCCTGTACGGAAATCTAAAGAATCAATACTGTGATATATCAGTTGTGATCTCCTCGATTCTCGATGCTATAAAAGAAGACGGACTTTACCCATATGCTCAAGTTTCCGTGGATTTTTCCGAAGCACCGCCCAAATCAAATCGCAATCACAGAATCTCCGTCTGTACTTTTGTCTATCTGTTCGCCGCCGTCATGTCACTTCTGTCTGTCATTTCCGAGGATCACCGAATAGATATCACAGTTGACTGCCATCCGTGTTATGCGGAGATACTTTTCTCGGTGGGAATTTCTTCCGATAAATTCGAAAACGGTACTTACTCATCCCTTGATATCCTTGGCGACTATGCAGGATGCCATAGCATTCTCGTAAAAGCTGCATCCGCAATTGCTTTTTCATCGGGTATAACGACATCAGTTGATCTTAACGACGGCAGACTCAAAACCGTGGTGACGCTCGACTTCTTTGCCGAATCGAAGACCGGATTCAATTACAACGATCCTTACAGTGATATCGGATCTATGGTCGCAAGGGTTATCGGTTACATCAATTCCATAGACTCCATAAAAAAAGTTGCCGGATGATCAGTTATCCGGCAATAAGTATCAAACCCAGAATCAGGACTTCTATTCCAACGCCCTCAGATGCAATCAGCAGCATGACCAGCAAAATAATCAGCTCTTCTCTGCCGAGCTTTCCTTTTAATTTATGCAGAAGATCGTCGAGCGGATGTTCATTATGCGTATAATGCTTCTCTGATTCAGTCTCTGCCTGCTCACACAATGCGGTATCGTTCGGCTGTTCAGACTCTACGGTATGAGGAGCTGTATCTTCATATGTGCGGTCGTTTCTGTCATCGGTTCTCTCTTCAACGGTATATGCCAACATTTCATCCTCGGGCGGATGGTGTTTCATTCCGACAGACTCGCTGAAAGC
>CAZPPN010000338.1:0-510 GCA_964588425.1 uncultured Ruminococcus sp.
CTCGTTATTATACCACTTCGCTCAACCTTTGTCAATACCTTTTCGCAAAGTTTTTCAAAAAATTTTTTCTAAACCAAAAATCACGCATCATTCGTCAAATAACCATCAATGCACAGATATATTCCAACAACCAACAGGACTCCAAATGTAGCAAATCCTAACCATCCGCTCACCAGTTCCAACACGCCGCAAATCAGCGCGAGTACAAGAAATGCTGTACCGAGTATCATTCTCTTTATGCTTCTCATATGCACCCCTCCTTTTTTATCAGTATATCATACTCCACTACTTTTGTCAACCACCATCGCTCATATCTGACAAATCAAGTTTTAACACACCTAAATTTTACGAACTTCACTTGTATTATAATGTTAGATATGGTACAATATATAAGAGTAACTGTACCCGGAGGGGAATTTGAACAAGATAATCCGATCTGCGCTTGCGGCTTTATCAAAACACGATCTCGATCTCAAGAACAATTACGAGCAGACGAGACAGTTCCAGCGC
>CAZPPN010000338.1:520-2446 GCA_964588425.1 uncultured Ruminococcus sp.
GCGCCGCACGCCCTTATACAAAGAAAATTTCATGCAACATGATGGAAAGAGTCGTTCATCTTGACACTCACGACATTCTCACACGTGCTTTTTCGAGCAGCGGCAAGATTTCTCCAATCATGATCTTTTTCCACGGCGGCGGATTCGTTACCGGTGACTTCGACAGCTACAACAATACCGCTGCATACATCGCGCAGGTCACGGGAAGAAAAGTAATCTCTGTCGACTACCGTCTCGCGCCTGAGTACAAGTTTCCTGCCGGACCGGAAGACTGTTATGCCGTGACTCAGCAGATCTTATCCCACGCCGGGGACTGGTATCAGGCTGATCCCGATAACGTGATTCTGATCGGAGACAGTGCCGGAGCTACCCTGTCATGCGTTGTTTCGATGATGGCGAGAGACCGTGACGGTTTGATGCCTGCCAAGCAGATACTTATCTATCCCGCGGCATGGTGTGACTTCACGGACGACACGCCTTACATATCAGTTCTCGAGAACGGCGTTGACTATCTTCTCACTCAGAAGCAGCTAATTGACTACATGGAGCTGTATGCTTCATCCCCAGAGGACTACAAAAATCCCTATTTCGCGCCTCTGCGGCATACCGATTTCTCCGCCCTTCCCCCGTCTCTTGTCATCACGATGCAGTACGATCCGCTGCGCGACGAGGGTGAAGCTCTTGCAAAGAAGCTCGCGGAACATGGTACGGATGTCACGGCGCTCAGACTGAAGAACGGTATCCACGGACTGATGTCTCTGCCGCCTTCTTTCCCTCTCACCAAAGAAATTTACAAAAGCATCGCTCTCTTTACAAACGGTATTGATGCCGAAAACAAAGAACCGAACGACAGCGGCAATGATGTTTAATTTTCATTATATAGAACAAATAAAACGGATATAAAATAATGTGGAAAACGAAAAAAAGCAAATGGAAAAAACTTGACAACGCGGCTAAAATCTTTCCCGCTATGGCAGGCAGGGATGACTCCGAGGTTTTCCGTCTTTCATGTCAGCTAAAAGAAAAAATCGACCCCGAGGCACTTCAGAGGGCTGTCGACGCCGCGATTGAGGATTATCCCATGTTCACTCACACAATCAGACGCGGTTTGTTTTGGTACTATCTTGAGAGCACGGGATACACGCCGAAGGTCCATGAGGAAAACAAAACTCCCCTTCAGCCGCTTTATGCCGAGGGAAGCCGTCTGCTCATTGATATTTCATACTATAAAAAAAGAATCAATTTCGAAGTATTTCACGCGCTTGCCGACGGTACCGGTGCGTTTGTATTCTTCTCGGCGATCATCACGAACTATCTTTGTGATGTTCACGCGGATGAGCTCGTTGGCGTTGACATAATCTCCTACGATCTTACGGACAGGCAGAAAGAGTCCGACGGATTCACGCAGTATTTTGAGCCGGGAATCGGAAGCAGCACGAACTTTGAGTTCCTAGGCGACAAGGACAAGAAGAACAAAGTCTATCATTTCAACGAGCAGCACACGCCCGATTACAGACAGCTCACAACCGAGGGGCTTCTGTCAGCTAAAAAGATCATCGCGGCAGCAAAGAGCGAAGGCGCAACCGTTACGGAATTTCTCTGCGCGCATCTCATACTCGCGATATATGAGACGATGGAACCGAGAGACCGCAACAAATCCATAGCAGTCGCCATCCCGGTCAATCTCAGAAATTACTTCAAATCCGATACTATCCGCAATTTTTTCGGCATCATTCAGGTAACATACGATTTCTCCGCCGGAAAGGATCATTCTCTCGCCAAAGTAATCGAGAGCGTACACGAATCTTTCGGAAAAGAGCTTACTCATGAGAATATGCTTCAGAAAATTGCGTCGCAGGTCAAAATGGAACGACACCCTATCGTCCGCGTTTGTCCGCTCGTCATCAAGGATCTTGTTGTAATGTC
>CAZPPN010000339.1:0-2440 GCA_964588425.1 uncultured Ruminococcus sp.
GATAACGCCTGTTTCAGAGTCTGTGAGGTACTTGATTACGATTTCAGTAGCAACTGCGTGGTCGGGCATAGCGTAGTCAGCCTTGATCTTTTCGCCGTCTTCACCTTTTCTGTGCTCGATGCGGCCGTCAATACCGATTCTTTCACAGATACCCTTTGCGAGAACGGATTCGGTTTCAGTATCGAAGAGCTGATACTTGAGAGAAGAGGAGCCTGCGTTTACAACTAATACTTTCATTTTGAGTAAATTCCTCCGAATTGTTAAATAATATTTGACAGTTTATGCAATATCGGATATAATTATATATGAAAACTTGCAAAAATACAAGATATTTAAAATACTTTGTAGGAAGAAATAAATAATGATTAAATCGGATGCCGTAATTTGTGAATTAAATCCAATGCACAACGGCCATAAATATATTTTTGACAGCATACGGAGCTGCGAGACGGGAGCTTCGGTGAAAATCGCAGTCATGAGCGGTAACTTTACGCAGAGATGCACTCCCGCCGTGTTCGATAAATACACCAGAGCCGAAGCCGTGCTGACGTCTGCCGATATCGTGGTTGAGTTTCCGTTCCCGTGGTGTGCATCGGGGGCTGAGGAGTTCGCGCTCGGCGGAGTGTACACGGCTGCAGGAGTCGGAGCGGAGACACTCACATTCGGATCGGAGAGCGGAGATATCGCACTTCTGCATAAAGCGGCTGAGATAAAAGGAAGCTGCAGGTATATCGAAGCGGTCACACGTATCGAGCGTGAAAACAGAATCTCGGGATCCGCTGTCAATTTCGATGCGGTGATGCGTGAATTCGGGATAGACGAGATGCTCGGGGCAAATGACAAGCTCGCGGCAGAATACATCCGTTTCGGAAAAGCGGCAGGAATCGGCGAATTTTCTGCGGTAAAGCGGCTGAACGGGATAAAGAGCGCGACACAGCTCAGAGAGAGCATTTTCGGCGGCGGATTTCCGGCAATTTGTGATGATATTCCGCCTCACGCATACGGGATCTTTTCGGCAAAGCAGGCGGATGTGTGTACGGAGACGCGGTATAACGACATCCTCTTCACATACTGCCGTACAGCGATATATGACAGCGAGGAGAACGATATCCTGCGATACGCACGTACAGCGGCTCGTAAGTCACGGTTTGCGGATGAGTTTGTGAAGAATCTTCCCACGAAAAAATATACCCTTGCACGCATGAGACGCGAGATACTTCATTCAATGCTCGGCGTGACTGCGGAGGACAGAAAAACACCGCCTCGGTTTACTCTGCTTCTTGCGGCAAACGGACGGGGACGGGAATATCTCGCAGGTTTGAGGAAAAAAGAATCCGTGGTCCAGATCATAACAAAACCTGCCGATACAGCAGAACTTTCCGATGCGGCAGAACGTCAGTGCAGGATCAGCTATGCTGCGGATGAGCTTTACGCGCTGTGCATCGGCTGCCGTGCGGATTATTTTGTGAAAAAGCATCCGGTGATCCGGTGAAAAAAATATTGTTCGGTTTTACAAAATTCACGCAGACGGATTATGGTTATGTTGAACAAAACGGAGAAATGCAAAAAAGCGAAAATTCAAAGGCGAATTGTAACAAATGCACAAATGGCTGGCGGGCGTGTGCTTGACAATCAGAAAACAATCTGATAAAATATAGCAACAATAATTATTTATAATTATATGGAGGAAAAATCAAATGAAACTCAAAGCCATTTCAATTAGTCTTGCGATTCTGATGATGTCGTCATCTTTTGTGTCCTGATCGGAGACCGGCAATGCCGATGAGGATACATCTCCCGAGGTAAGCGGTACAGAATCCGAGGGCAATGCGTTCGAGACCGAAACCGACAGTATGTACGATGAAAACGGTTATCTTCGTGACGATTTTCCCGACAGCCTCGATTTCGGCGGACAGAAAATTTCCATTCTGTACTGGCAGGAAATACCCAATCCGGAATTCTGGGTTGAAGACTTCAACGATGCTGTTCACCAGAGAAATATCAACACCGAAGACGATCTCAATGTCAAGTTCAATTGGGTCGGAACTCTCGGCGGTATAGTACACGAACATGACTATCTTGCCGTTGCTCTGGAGAGTGTTGCTGCGGCTGACGGTGCTTACGATATATATGCCGCCAACACACGCGGTATGGGTCAGTGCACGGTAAACGGTATTGTGGTGCCTCTTGAAGTTTCCGAATACATTGATTTCGAGAAACCTTTTTTACAGCGAAAAGACAGTTGACCTTATTCGGAAAATCGGTTCATTTCTCGAAACCGGCGATGTATATCACAGCGATGTATATAAAACAGCGGATTTGTTTGCCAAAGACAGAGGTCTGTTTACAATTGACAATGTACAGATCTCCTCTCTCAAGCTCAGAGATATTGAGTTTACATACGGTGTAATCCCCTGTCCGAAATATGATGAGATTCAGA
>CAZPPN010000340.1:0-2437 GCA_964588425.1 uncultured Ruminococcus sp.
GTTCCCTATCGACTCCGCTCTTGTTGTTCCTCTGATATACGGAAGAGGCCAGTCGTATCCGTAGTTAGGGATTCCGAGCAGTATTTTCTCCCGAGGCACAACGCTCACGCCGTAATCGACAACACGCCGAACCTCGTTGATAGGTGCTACCGGAAGCGGCGGTCCGTATGTGTATCCCCACTCGTACGTCATAAGCAATGAAAGATCTGCCGCCGCGCCGAGTGCTCCGTAATCATGCCCTTCATACAGAAGTCCCGGCTGATCTTGTCTTGTTTTCGGTGCAAGCGACACCATTACTGTATAGCCATCACCGAGCTCTTCGTTTATATCCGAAACAAAATCTGCGTATGCTTCTGCATATCCGGCAGGGATATATTCGAAATCAATGTCCGCGCCGCCGTAGCCTTTTTCTCTCACAGCATCCACGAGATTCTGAATCACGGTATTTCTCAGAGTTTCATCGGACAGTATCCTTGCCGCAAGCTCAGACGAGAATGTTCCTCTCTCGCTCAATGATGTCAGCGTCAGAAGCGGTACTGTGCCGTATTCGCGTGCTGTATTTATCATACGTGCTTCTGCGTCGAGAGGATCCGTTCCGGGGGATGACTGAGGAAGAATCAGCTCCCCATTATCTCTGATACCGTATGAGAACACGGAGAGATATGTGAGGTACGGAAGAGATCGCCTAAGAACATCATCATCAATCGTCGGGTATGCATATCCGTTAGTCGTTATATCACCGAGCGGCGGTTCGCTGTAAGAGATATTCAGAACCTGCCCGGGATACACGTTAGGTCTGCCGCCGAGGATAGGGTTATTCCGATAGAGTGACAACAGATCGACTCCGTACATTGCTGCAATTGATGTAAGCGTTTCACCGCCGCGGACAGTATGTGTTACTTCCGGAAAAAGTATTACAAGATCCTGCCCGACAGCAAGTCTGCTTGGATTTTCAAGCATATTATCCGTAATTATTCTTGTCGGCGGGACTCCGTATTCGCGTGCAATTGAATAAATGCTGTCCCCTTGTCTGACTGTATGTATTGTCATGTATCATTCCTGCCTTTCGATTCTTATTCGGAAAATATTTCCCGCAAAAAAGGTGTACATTAGGCAGTATATGCATCCCTTACTAAAAATATTACACCTGTGAGTAAATATTTCTGAATAAATCTTTTGTCTGTGTATGATACTTTATCATGTCAGAATAAATAAGGGATGGTAACTATTATGCTTCTGAAAAACAGAATCGAAAGAGTCAAAGCAAGAGAGATCATTGATTCACGCGGCAATCCTACCGTTGAGGCAACTGTATTTCTCGAAAACGGTATTTTCGGTACGGCTTCAGCTCCATCGGGTGCATCGACGGGCAAATATGAGGCTCACGAGCTGAGAGACAATGATCAAGCCAGATTCGGCGGCAAAGGTGTCATGAAAGCGGTCGAGAATGTGAACGGACTGATCAATAATGAGCTGCACGGCGTGAAATGTGAATCGGGTATTGTTGACAGCAGGATGATCCATCTTGACGACACCGAAAACAAAAAGAGACTCGGTGCTAACGCTATGCTTGCGGTGTCTCTTGCGGCAGCCAAAGCAGCTTCGAATTATTACGGTATTCCGTTATACCGATACATCGGCGGTGCGTCGTCTAAAACTCTGCCTGTTCCGATGATGAACATTATGAACGGCGGCGCTCATGCTGCAAACAGTATCGACATTCAGGAATTTATGATTATGCCCGTTAAATTCGGAACATTCTCCGAGGCTCTGCGTGCGGGATGTGAGATCTATCATGCGCTCGGTAAAATACTGAAAACTGACGGCAACATTACAACTGTCGGGGATGAGGGCGGTTATGCTCCCGATCTTTCTTCCGCAGATCAAGCGATTGATTATATTATCAAAGCGATAAAAAAAGCCGGATATGACACCGACAGAGTAAAGATCGCGCTTGATGCGGCGTCGAGTGAATGGGCATCGGGGGAAAAGTATATCCTTCCGAAAAGCAGTGCGGTTTATTCTTCATCCGAGCTTGTATCCGAATTCGAGAGACTTTGCGCCAAGTACCCGATCATTTCGCTTGAAGACGGAATGGGTGAAGATGACGACCGAGGCTGGGGTGAGCTGACCGAAAAGCTGGAAGAACGTGCGATGCTTGTAGGGGACGATTATTTTGTGACAAACCCCAAGCGGCTTGCCGTCGGAATTGAAAACAAGATAGGAAACGCGATCCTTGTAAAGCCGAACCAGATAGGCACGCTGACCGAAACGATTGATGTAGTCAGACTGGCAAAGGAAAACGGGTACAATACGATTGTCTCACACAGGTCCGGCGAGACGGAAGACAGTACGATTGCCGATATTGCTGTCGGGCTGAATGCAGGTTTTATCAAGACAGGCGCGCCCTCGAGATCGGAAAGATGTGCGAAATATA
>CAZPPN010000341.1:0-2429 GCA_964588425.1 uncultured Ruminococcus sp.
AAAAGCGAATTTTCACCGGCAGCGAATCGAGCGGTATTATCATTCCCCCGGCGGAAATATCCATAAATCTTGCTCCGGCTGACTTGAAAAAGGAAGGAACAGCCATTGAGCTTGCGGTTCTTGCGGCGATATATCACAGTCTTGGGATCATATCCTGTCCGACTGACGAGATGTCGTTCATCGGCGAGATATCGTTCTCTGGCGACATCCGTCCTGTGAGAGGTGTTCTCGGGATGACTCTTGCCGCGATCAGAAACGGACGGCGCGAGATATTTGTACCGAAAGCGAATCTGCGCGAGGCATCGGTTGCGTACCGTGATGGAATTTCGATTTACGGCGTGGACTGCATATCGGAATTTGTGGATCATCTGACGGGCAAGAAACCGATGAAGCCGGCTGACGTGAATCCTTACGAGATGCTTGAGAACCACATTACGCACGAGGATATGTCTCAGGTGAAGGGACAGTACCGTGCGAAGAGGGCGATGGTCACGGCGGCGGCAGGGGGGCACAATATTCTGCTGATCGGGCCTCCCGGATCGGGCAAGTCGATGCTGGCGAAGAGGCTTCCGACTATTCTTCCGAAGATGACGTACGAAGAAGCGCTTGAGGCAACAAAGATATACTCAGCGGCAGGTATGCTGTCGGACGAGCTTCCGTTTGTTCTGGAGAGGCCGTTCCGATCGCCGCATCACTCGCTGAGCACGGCGGCTTTGGTAGGCGGAGGAAAGGTACCTGCTCCGGGCGAGATTTCGCTGGCGCACAACGGGGTACTGTTTTTAGACGAGTTTCCGGAATTCCGCAAGGATGCGCTTGAGGGACTGAGGCAGCCGATCGAGGACAAATGCGTAACGATCACGAGGGCGGCGGGGCGGTTCACATATCCGTCGTCGTTCATGATGGTATGTGCGATGAACCCGTGCAAGTGCGGATATTACGGAAGCCGCGACAGGAAATGCACTTGCAAGCCGAACGAGATACGTGATTATCTTTCGCGTATCAGCGGACCGATGCTTGACCGCATTGACATACAGGTAGAGATGCCGGCACTTGCGTTCGGTGAGCTTGTGGAGACATCACCTGCTGAGAAGTCGGCTGTGATCCGCGAGAAAGTCGAGGGAGCGAGGGAGTTATCGCGCTCGAGGTTCAGGGAAGCCGGGTATGCGGACTATGCTTTGCGTTCGAACGCTCTTATGGAGACTGACGAGCTGAACGAATTCTGTCGTCTGGATGAAGAATGCAAGAAGATCATTGAGGGTGTATTCACGAAGACGAGTTTATCGGCGAGAGCATACGACAGGATACTCCGTGTAGCGCGGACGCTTGCGGATCTTGATGCGGTTGAACTAGGGGTATACACGGAAGACGGTATGATCGGCGGACATCTGAAGAAAAAGCACATTGCGGAAGCTGCGCAGATGCGTGTTTTGGACAAGAAATACTGGTGAAACAAAAAAAGCGGCTGCTGCATTGCTTGGGATGGGGATCCCGGTGATGCGGCAGTCGTTTTTTAGTTGGTGCGAGGGGGGGAGTCTGTTCTTTTCTTCTTTATCGAGAAGAAAAGAACCAAAAGAAAAACTCTCTGGAAGTCTTGGGTGTTTCGAGCTTGCAAGCTCGACCAGAGACGCCGTCTCTGGACTCTGCAAACTTTTGAAAAAGTTTGATCAAAACTTTATTGAGACAAAGTTTGGGTTGAGAATTAAGTTAAACCACCGCTGGGTTTCTTTGTATCCTCATGGACGTGGAGTGTACCGCCGAGGAACAGTTTCGCTCTCTCGGGTGCGTCTTTTGCGTCTCCCCACGGTTCGTTCTCATAGCGATAGTCGAACTTCTTACAGAACCAGCTTACGTCTTCGCGGAGTTTATTGAAGTATGCTGTCTCGATCTCGCTGACTGCTTTATAGAATTCAGCAAACTCTTTCTTCGACAGTCTTTCCTTTGCCGCTTTGACGAATTTTCCGTAATGCTGCATACAGAAATACGGTGCTTTTCCCGTTTTTTCCCTGAATGCGGCATCACTCTGCCAGAGAAGTGCGGCGGTTTCGATCATTTTTGTGAAGTTATACTCGATTCTGCCGCAGATATAGCAGCTATGCTCGAGTTTATCAAGTCTTTTTACTGCGCTGTCGGCTGTTTTTCCGATGAGCAGGGATGACATATTGCCTTCAATATCCTTTGCGACTTCGTTGAGGTGGCTTTCCAGCATCAGTGCGAGGGGGAGTCTTTTGCCTCTCTCAAACATGAGCGCCAGATGTGTGTCGCAGAAACCCTGTTCGTTCGTTTTGATACGGACGTCGGGTTCCATCATGGACGCACCGAGGATGAGATCAAGCTCGTTATCCTCGAGTCTGTTGTACATAAGGCAGAACGGGCAGATATGGAATCCGTCCTCCTGCACTTTTTCAAACGCTTCGTTGACCGGTATGGTA
>CAZPPN010000342.1:0-2429 GCA_964588425.1 uncultured Ruminococcus sp.
CCCTGCATTCTTCTCTTTCTGGAGACAACTTCAAGACCGGAATATGCCTTGATGTGACCGACGTGCATACCTGCGCCGCTCGGATAGGGGAATTCTACGAGAGAATAAAACTTGGGTTTGGAATGATCTGTGTCAGATGCCTTGAATATACCGGCTTCTTCCCATTTCTGCTGCCACTTATTCTCAATTCTGTCAAAATCGTATTTCATGCCTGACTTCCTTTTATATGAATTAGAATATTTTAGTCTTCTGTAATGAGTTCGGAAATATCTCTTTCTGTTGTATCCTGATACAGCTTTTCGAGCTTATAGAACTCTCTTGCTTCGTTTGTGAAAACATGAACTATAACGGAACCGAAATCCTGGAGAACCCAGATACCGGAGTCTGTTCCTTCGGTATGGTTGGCTGCCACGCCGTACTGACTGAGCTTGTATTCGATCTCGTCAACGAGGGCGCGGATCTGTGTTCTGGATGTACCTGTACAGATTACGAAATAGTCCGCTATGATTGTCTGCTTTTCTACATGAAGGAGCTTGATATCGCGTGCTTTCTTTGAGTCAAGAACTGCCACGATGAATTCGGCGAGCTTATCGGAGTTTTCGAGATCCTTAGCTTCAAGTCCTTCTTCTATGGGGAGCTTTGTTGTTTCGATGTCCATATTAATCTCCATTAAATTAAGTTTGCGGAATATAGATCGAGTCTTCGTCGATGTCTCCTGCGTTGTGTACATCATCAAATACGTTTGCCGCATCCGAGAAATATACATCCGCAAGATATTTCTGCTCTGTATAGCAGAAGAGATAGTTTCTGTCGAAGATCGAATCTGTGATTTCTTTTGTGTAAATATTGAAATACTTGTTTATTACCTCAAGTGCAGCCGCGCGGTTCATCACGTAATATGCTCCTGCGGTATTGCCCGGCATTGTTGTCATATTGATGCTCTCAAGATCAACGCCCATGAGAAATTTTGCGTAATAGATTATATCCGATACGGAAAGATCTGTCGTCACGTGCTCGAACACTTCGGATGCAAGCGCGGATATCGTTGACACATCAGCTGCCTTGATAGTTGCCTTGACTTTATTGAACATGGCGGTGAGGAATATCTTCTGCGCGTTGACTCGTCCGAGGTCTGCCTGAAGATATCCGCTTCTGAATCTGATGAATCCTTCAGCCTCATCTCCGTCGAGATGCTGGTATCCTTTCGGAATGCTGATATACAGATCCTGCTCGGGGTCGTTATAGTTCATATCTTCGGGAACATACACATCAACTCCGTCGAGAGCGTTGACAATACCGCGGAACCCTGCAAGATTCATACATATCGTATGATGGATTTTGATGCAGAGGCTCTTTTCATACATCGCGGCATAATCTGCCATCGCTTTCTTGTACGGCTCGTCCGAATCGGCTTTGTATGCGCTTACGTAAAGTGCTGAAAACGCCTCGTTCGCTTTGTTGGTCTGAAGATTTCCTGTTGTGATAAGCGTGTCACGGGGGATCTGCATAACGGAAATCGTATTATCGTTGACATTGCAGTTCACGATCATTGTAACGTCAGCAAGATGTGCCGCGTCGTCATGTCCTACCACAAGGATATTGTACACGCCGTCTTTCACGGTATATCCGTCGCTTACGACACCGCTCTGATTGCCGGATTTATCCGGATCATCATTGCCGTTTTCAGGCGAATCGTTTTCGCTGTATGCCGGATCCGTTTCAAAAGGTATCTCGTTATTTCCGGGCTGTGCCGGTTTATAGAAGATCAGCCACGCTGCCGCAAAAATCACAGCCGTGTAGATCACAAAAATGATCACGATCATGGCGATCTGGGATTTTGTCAGCCTTGCCCTTTTCTTTCTGATGCGCTTCTTTTTCTTCAGATTCTCATTGAGGAACGCATCATCTATTTCCATATGCTCCGCGTCTCCGTCGGGATAGTACATGGAGATATCTTCTTCGTTATTGTTGTTATTCTGATTCTGCATTTGGGATTTTTACCTTTCACCTGTAAGATCAACCGTTATTCTTCAATCTTGTTACTAAGTAATAATTTCTTGCTCTGACTGTGTCATCATCAATGACCGCGCCGTCCGCCATGAGAAGCGATATCGTGAGATCGAACGAATATATCATCGTATCAACAAGAACGGAATCCTTGTCCTCACCCGTCGCGAGCTTTCCGTAGAAATAGTTTCTCAGCTTCACGCAGTCCTCGAAATCTCTTGTATCTTCAATGAAATCGGCGAGATAGATCACAGCCTCAAAAACGCTCATTCCGTCGTGTCCTGTTGTATGCCAGCGAATTCCGGAAATAATATCGCCGCTGACATAATCCGCGAAATCACGTGATGCAAGGTGAGCTGCGGTTTTGGCATGAAAGACAGCCGGAGAGCATAAATCTTTCGCATCTATCATTATACCAAATT
>CAZPPN010000343.1:0-2425 GCA_964588425.1 uncultured Ruminococcus sp.
AATTAACAGAAATAAGAAACAGCGGATTGTTTGTGTCATTTTGGTTGGGAAACTCAGGCGGCTGAAAAGGCAAAAAAGACCGCCTCGATCCGTTGCCGAACCGGAGCGGTCCCCGTAATTATTATTTTGAGTGTCCCGTGCAGGTGTTGCCGTCCGTGGAATCAAGATAAACCGGTATTATCTCACCCACATCGGCTGTGCGGTCTGTTACGGTTACTTCAATGAAGTGCTCGCTGTGACCGAATGCCGAGCTGCCGACCATTTTCTCGCAGAGTACGTAAACCGGCTCTTTCTTGTGGTCGTTCACATATTTTTCGAGCAGTCTGCGTTTTATCTGCTTAGCCTCGCTTTCAAGTGCAATAAGCCGCTTATGTTTGATGCTGTCATGAAGCTGACCGTCCATCTCCGCAGCCTCGGTTCCTTCGCGCTTTGAATATGGGAAGATGTGCAGATGCAAAAATTCGATTCCGCGGCAGAATTCGACGGTTTCGTGGAAATCCTCTTCGGTCTCGCCGGGGAATCCCACAATAACATCTGCGGAATAAGTCGCCTCGGGCAGAGCTTTTTTCATCCTTCCGATAGCCTCGGCTGCCATAACTGCGGTGTATCTTCTCCTCATTTTCGCGAGAATCCTGCTGCATCCGCTCTGGATTGAGAGATGGAAATGCGGAAGAAGCTTTTTAACCCTTGCCGCACGGCTGACGAAATAATCAGTCATAACCGTAGGTTCAAGCGAACCGAGTCCGATTCTCTCGATTCCGTCGATCTCAGCAACCTTTTCGATCAAGTCGGCGAGCGCGTGTCCGTACGGTTTGCGTTCGGCAAAATCCATACCGTATGACGCCGTCTCAATTCCCGTGAGTATGACTTCGTGACATCCTTTTGCCGCGAGCGCTGTGATTTCGTCAATTACAAGATCGGGATGCTTTGATCTCACAGGACCGCGCGCCTTGTTTATAATGCAGTAAGAACAGCGGTTTTCACATCCGTCCTCAATCTTCACGAATGATCTGCTGCGCATCGGTGTGTCCAGCTTCATCGCTACCGCACGCGGATCGGTCGGGGGAGTTACGGCGTTTCTCTCAGCGCTGTATTCCCCTTTCAGGATAGATATAATATTGTCAGCAAGGGATGCCTTGTCGCTGTTTCCGAAAACATATACGGATTTGCCGAGTGTCAGCGCCGTGTCAGCCGAGATCTGAGCGAAGCATCCCGTTACCGCAATGTGTTCCGCGCTCTGTGCCGCACGACGGATCATCTGACGGGATTTTCTGTCGCTTTCCGCCGTGACTGTGCAGGTGTTTACCATCGCGAGATCGGCAGGATCACCGAAAGGCACAATTGTGATTCCGCGGGCTTTGAGGGAAGATTTTATTGTGTCCGACTCGTACTGATTCACACGGCATCCGAGTGTCAGTATCGAGACTCTGTATTCTATATCATTCATTGCATAATACTCCATTTTGATTCATGTATACTATTTTATCATCACTTACCTCTGTTGTAAACTGTTTTTTGAAAAAATGTGCGTCGGATCGAAAAAATACAGTGTTGATACTTGAAAAAAAGGCTCGGATGAGGTATAATATTTAGAGGTAAAAAGTGAGTTTCGGATATGGTTCCGTACTCATGTCATCCGAAGAAAAAATATGTCTTGGAGGATATTATGATCAAGGATACATTTCATGTGGTAGACCATCCGCTTATCAAGCACAAACTCTCTATCATGAGACAGAAAGACACAGGTTCCAAAGATTTCAGACAGCTTCTTGATGAGATCTCAATGCTTATGTGCTATGAGATTACAAGAGATCTTCCGACTTCCGATATCGAAATCGAAACACCTGTTGCTAAAATGACAGCTCAGCAGATCGACGGCAAAAAGCTCGCAATCATTCCGATCCTCCGCGCAGGTCTTGGAATGGTCGACGGTATCCTTACTCTCGTTCCCGTTGCAAAAGTCGGTCATATCGGACTTTACCGCGATCCCGAAACACATGATCCGGTCGAATACTACTGCAAGCTCCCTCAGGATATCGAGGACAGATACATAATCGTGTGTGATCCCATGCTCGCAACAGGCGGATCCGCTTCCGACGCTATTACCATGCTGAAGAAGAAGGGTTGTAAGCAGATCAAGCTCCTTTGCCTCGTGGCAGCACCCGAAGGTGTTGAAAGATTCCAGAATGATCATCCAGATGTTGAGGTTTACGCCGCAGCTCTTGACGAATGCCTCAATGATCACGCTTATATCGTTCCCGGACTTGGGGATGCGGGCGACAGACTCTTCGGAACAAAATAATCGCAGAAAATTATCGTCAATCAAATGGGGCGGGGAATTTTCCCTGCCTTTTTGTTTATATTACCTGTTTATCAAAACGGAGAAACAATGCGAACATTTAACCTCAACAGCAACGATGCCGGA
>CAZPPN010000344.1:0-2407 GCA_964588425.1 uncultured Ruminococcus sp.
AACGCTGAAAAAGACCGTACTGTCGATATCTGTCCGAACAATCGGTCTTTCTCTTATCGTTTATTTCATCAGTTCATCCGTCAGCCTCAGGATCTCAGGAGCGATGCGTTCCCGTTCTTTTTTTGTAATACAGTTATACAGCGGATTAGCAAGAGCAATCAGCACGATCCCGAGTACACCGGCGATGATTCCGGTAATGAACAGCGTATCGGTCCACACCATGACACAGCTCATCCCGAAACCGAAAAGCAATGTCCCGATGATTCCGACAACAAGTGCGGTGACAGTTCCCTTCTGCGCGGCACTTCTGTCAAGTCGACGGAGCTGTTCCATTTTTTCCTCTTCCGGCGGCAGGTATTTCTGTCGGATCCGTTTGACTTCTTCCTGCTGCTTGGAGGAATAGGTATATGTGAAGCTTTCGTTTTTATTATGATTATCCATAATGTTTCTGTTCCTTTTTGATTTTTCGGATTTCCTTGGTATTTAGGATAATGACATACATCGACATGGTGACAACGATAACGGCAATACCTGCTCCCGTCAGCATGATCATAAGCTGTTCCGCTTCCGGTGACATCTCTCCGCCGAACTGGGAGAACATGGCAGTCTCCAAAGACAGCATAGACACAAGCGCCGCGGCGAATTTGATGATTTTTGATGCGGACATAACGGGACTGCCCAGCTTACGGTATTTGATCATATCACGGATGGCCGAACCCGTCATGTAGAAGGTGTACATTGCCATGACGTAAATGAGAATTCCGCGGTATTCAAATCCCCGATTAAAATGGATCATCATGAGAACCGCCCCCGAGAGAATGAGGTTCACAAAGACAAGGATGTATGCACACAGTCGTGAGCGCTTCAATTCCCCCATGAGGCTTGTTCCGATGGAATTACGGCTAACATAACGCACCAGCAGAAACCGCATGACTGCAAGAATCGCATAATATACAGCGAACAATGCAAACCACCATGTGCGGTAAAACACGGCAGAAAACGCATTGGCAGCAGCATACAGCAGGTTGATCCCCAGCGAAATATACAGGGAAACATGGGTTTTGAACGCCGCATCGGTAAGGTAGCGGTTGGCGTATCGATTATCGTACACTTTTCCTTTGATGCTTCTGTAATATCGCGGAATCGTTTTCCAGCAGGCAAGGCACAGGACGGTCAGCGTATAGAATGCAGTCACATACACCGCATATGCAAAAGGTGCTGTTTCCCACCCGTTGACGAAAACTGCCACAAGAGCTGCGGCGCTGAAAATCACCAGTATCACGATCAGCCACAGCGGAAGAAACAGAAGTTTTCTGCAGATTGTTTTCCGATCCGTCATAAATCCTCCTATGCCTGTATCGGAAGCTGTACCGTGAATGTGCTTCCCACGCCAAGCTCACTGGTGACGGAAATCTCTCCGCCCGTGATGTCGATGATACGCTTGACCAGAGCCAGTCCAAGTCCGTTTCCAGCGGTGGAATGGGATGTATCGCCCTGATAGAATTTTTCAAAAATATGTGCGCCGGTTTCCGGAGTCATACCGCATCCGGTGTCGGTGACTTTGACAACCGCATAGTAGTCCCCTTTTATGAGAGAAAGAGAGACTTTTCCGCCCGCCTCGGTGAACTTGAAAGCATTGGAGAACAGATTATTCCACACCAGCGAGAGAAGCTCTTCATCCGCGCGGATCATCACGTCCTCGTCAATCTCCGTATCAATTTCAATCTCTGACCGTTCCCATACGCTCTCGTATGCCAGAAGACATTCGCAAAGCTGTTCGCTGAGGTTGTACTCCTTCTTCTGCGGATAGATCTGCTGGTTTTCCAGACGGTTGAGCTTAAGGATATTGGTAATCAGATCCGCCAGCTTCCGACTGTTTTCCGAAATGGCACGGGCATATTCGATCCGCTTTTCTTCTTCCAGTCCAGGTTCTTCGAGAAGAGTACCGTAATTCCGCATAACGGCAAGAGGCGTTTTCATCTCATGGGATACATTGGATATAAAGTCCGTCCGCAGAGTCTCAACGCCGGACAGCTCCGCGGTCATACGGTTGAAGCAGTCGATGATTTCATTGAAACGAGCTTCCGTAAGTGAGTTTTTCGACGGCTGAATCCGCACGGAAAAATCCCCCTGCATTACCCGCTCAGCCGCTTCAGTGATCCGCTTTACCGGACGATCAACAGTCAGTTTCCGACGCACCGTATCAAATATGGAATAGATCAGACTGAGAAACACCACATTGAGAAATGTCAGTTTTGCCGCATCGTTCAGATTTTCTCCTGTGAGCGTGATCTCCACAGTATCTGCCAGAATGGTGACAAACAGCATCATACAGCAGGTCGTGACAAATGCCACCATAATAAAGAAAATCAGATACCTCTGCAAAGCATGCATAAATTGTGCAAAA
>CAZPPN010000345.1:0-2392 GCA_964588425.1 uncultured Ruminococcus sp.
CTCGAGAGTGGAGGAGTTTTCGGACTTGACGCTGTCCATACCTTCGATATAGTCGATAACTTCACGCAGCTTGAGAGACTGAACAACAAGGTCTTCTACAACGTCGGGAAGAACTCGTCCGAAACCGTAGTCACGGTATTCGTCGGGGCTGGAACCTGTGAGCTTGATGATTTCGAGGTAGTCCTGGTTGATGGCTGTAAGAACTTCGGATACGTCACGGATTACGCTGCCCATTTCACCGAGGGTTACTTCAAATCTTACTGTGTGCTTACCGGGTTCGAGATAGAACGAGAATTCGTCGGCACCGTTGTTAAGGGGAGCAACCTGCCAGTCAGTCTTGTAGTTGAACTTAGCGTAGTTTGCTTCTTCGAACGGAACTTCACCGTCGATGTAAATACGGCGAGATGTGTACATACCGTTGAGTTCGTTCTGTCTGTAACGTGTAACGATCTGATAGAGACCTGCCGTTTCTACTTCAAATTCATATTCGATCCACTGACCGGCTGTTGTCCACTTTTCGCTGCCGATTGTGTTGAGCATGATCTTTGAGGCATCCTGAGGTGCTGTAATAGCGGATTTACGGTCATAAATCGGATATACAGTGTAGTCAGATGTTTTTGAGGGGAGCTCAGCTTCCATACGTATCGGTTCAGCCGATGCTTCGGACTTGCCGCTTACGTAATCAGCGTATGCAATCTTATCCTCGTAAGGATAAACTGTAATGGACTGGATAACGACGGGTTCACGAACTGCTGTAAGTGTAATCGTGTTCTCGCCCTCTTCAAAGTAGAATTCGAAGGGGTTTGCGTAGTATCCGTTGGAGTCGATAAATTCGTACTCCGCCCATTCATGCTGTACAACTGTTGTCGGACGAAGCTCGTTTCCGTTTCCGTCGAGCTGGAATCTTCCGTCAGTGTACTGGTTCACCCAAGATTTCTTCATAAGAAGATAACGTGCTTCCGTGAACGGAACGGAACCGTTAATGGAAAGCGTACGTTCGATTGAGTTTGTCTTATCTGATACCGAGCAGTAGTCGAGCTTGATAGCGTACATACCGGTATCGGGAATGTCGATGGACCATGTCACCTTACCATCGTCATTGATCTGTAAAGACTGACCGCTTTTTCCGTTGAAATCGCTGACAACTTCTACTTTAGCGGTTGTTTCATCCGCAATGTAGTCGACAGCGCTGACTGTAACGGACTTCTTACCTCTCGCTACGCCTTCATGATCTTCAAGATAGTCGGCATAGGAGATAGTCTTAAAGTTTTCGCTGATTTCCTGCAATGTCGATTTCGTGGCTTCGGAGCCTTCATCAGCTGCGTATACGGCTGTTGACAAAGAACCTGCTGCCATGAGAACCGACAGAACAAGGCTTGTCAGTCTTTTGCTTGTGGTTTTTCTCATAGAACCTTCCTCCTGCAAATTTTCAAGCCGCATACCGCTGACCGACGGCGGCGACTTTACCCGTATCGGGATTTTATGCTTCTAACCGCTTATGCGGCCGGGTAAGCATTTAATAATGAAACTTTCCGGCACATCTGAGCCTTAAAGTCCCCTCGGAAGCGCAAAAATACACTACTCCCGATATTTATGTGCAATTATAATATCATAAATACACAAAAATGTCAAGCACACCCTATCCGCCGACAGACTTCTTCATCCGCCTATCCGACGCCGTTCGCGGGACTTCGCGGAGCGATTTTCAGCCTCATCACCGCACTTCCCTTCCGCGGGTGATTTCCGCCGACCCGATCGGGTTTCTGCGGTAAATTTAATTTACTCCTTTTATTAATTTTTCGCACCATTCCACGGTTATTTGTGCATATTTTTTATCATCAAGCCACTATCATTGTGAACAAAAGGTGTTTCTGTAAATCCGCTTTACCTCTACATATGTAATCATAGAAGCGGTGTGTGATTGGCTTGTGAAATGGAAACTCTTGGGATTGTTGATTCTGCACAAAATTCGAGCTGAATTTTCTACACATATGCATAATGCACAAATTTTACCCAAATCGGCAAAAAACGCGGTTTTGTGGGCGTTTCCGGCATTTTCGGGGGGAGTATCCTGCACACAATCAACCTCCGCGTATAAGACCGACGCATTCGCTCAATATTCCGCAAATACGCAGAATATCGTACTCATCATTCGCGATGACGAGTGAGATCCGCACAGCTTCAGACGTCCGATTCCCTTGCGTTTCTGAGATACTTCTCCGCTGCCGAGCCGCGGCGGTGTACGGATGACGGATTTCCCCACACATCGCACGGCACTTTCATCAAGGTATCAAGCACTCACTTTCCTTCAATTTTGTTTAAATATATAAACGTGTTCATTATTACTCCACCAACAAACTAATAGTTAATTCAGCGCATCGTCATTCATAGA
>CAZPPN010000346.1:0-2389 GCA_964588425.1 uncultured Ruminococcus sp.
GAGGGTGCGCTTCTTGTCGTTGACGCTACGCAGGGTATTGAGGCTCAGACTCTCGCAAACGCTTACCTTGCGGTTGACGCGAATCTCGAGATCGTTCCCGTAATCAACAAAGCCGATCTTCCGTCCGCTATGCCCGACAAGTGCAAGGCGGAAATCGAAGATATCATCGGCATCCCGGCAGAAGACGCTCCCGTTGTGTCGGCAAAGACCGGTCTCAACATCGCCGATGTTATGAAGGCGATTATCGAACAGCTTCCTCCGCCCGAGGGAGATGCAGAAGCACCGCTCAAATGCCTTGTTTTCGACTCGGTTTACAACAGCTATCTCGGCGTTGTCGTTTATATCCGCGTTGTCGAAGGTACTCTCAAATCCGGTGACAAGATCAAGCTCATGCACACAGGCGCGGAATTTGAAGTCGTCGAAGTCGGTGTAATGGATCCGTTCGGACTCAGACCTACAGGCGAGCTTTCAGCCGGTGAGGTAGGTTATTTCACAGCGTCTATCAAGAACGTAAGCGATACGCGCGTAGGGGACACCGTAACTCATGTTGAATGTCCGGCAGATGAACCTCTCCCGGGCTTCAAGAAAGTTCAGTCGATGGTTTATGCAGGTATTTATCCGGCAGACGGCGCGAAATATAACGAAACAAAAGACGCACTCGAGAAGCTCCAGCTCAACGACGCGGCGTTTACATTTGAACCCGAGACATCCATCGCGCTCGGATTCGGCTTCCGCTGCGGCTTCCTCGGACTTCTCCATATGGAAATCATCGAGGAAAGACTTGAGCGTGAGTTCAATCTCGACCTTATCACAACAGCGCCGAGCGTAATTTACGAGATCACGAAGAAAAACGGCGAAGTCATCCGCATCGACAACCCGACAAACTATCCGGGACCCGACGAAATCGAGGTTGCGGCTGAACCTATCGTTGCGGCATCAGTCATCACTCCCACGGAATATGTCGGCGGAATCATGGATCTCTGTCAGGACAGACGCGGCGTGTTCATCGATATGAAGTACATCGACACGGAAAGAGTTGAGCTTCACTATAAGCTGCCGCTGAACGAGATCATCTACGACTTCTTCGACGCACTCAAGTCACGAAGCCGCGGATATGCATCCCTTGACTACGAGCTTGAAGGATATGAGGCATCCAATCTCGTCAAGCTCGACTTCCTTCTCAACGGTGACATGGTTGACGCGCTTACATTCATTGTACACAGCGACAAAGCGTATGCCAGAGCAAGAAAGATTGCTGAAAAGCTCAAAGACAACATTCCGCGTCAGCTCTTCGAAGTACCGATTCAGGCTGCTATCGGCTCAAAGATCATAGCGAGAGAGACCGTAAAGGCGCTGAGAAAAGACGTTCTTGCGAAGTGTTACGGCGGCGACATCACCCGTAAGAAGAAACTGCTCGAGAAGCAGAAGGAAGGTAAGAAGAAGATGCGTCAGCTCGGTTCCGTTGAGGTATCCCCGGAGGCATTCATGGCGGTACTCAAGCTCGACGACGACAACTGATTCTGACGATTGCCAAACAGATAAGAAACCAAACGAAAGGCTGGATTTTGATGCAGATCAATCTGAACGAACGGAAGCGGCTGGGGCTGTATTTCCATATTCCGTTCTGTATGTCAAAATGCGCTTACTGCGATTTCAATTCCGCGCCCCCGCAGAACGAAACGATAGTATCCGACTATATCAGCGCGATGATCGTTCATATGGAAAGCTACCGTGCGGCGGCGGAATCGTATGAACCCGATACCATATTCATAGGAGGCGGTACTCCCACATCAATCCCGACAGAAGAGTTGGTCAGACTTATCCGTGCGATCAGGCATAATTTCAGACTGACCAAGCATGTTGAGTTTTCGGTGGAGGCAAATCCTGCGACCGTGACGTATCCTGCGCTTCTGAAACTGCACCGCCTCGGAGTGAACCGACTCAGCTTCGGTCTCCAGAGCGCGCATGAGAACGAACTGAAGGCTCTGTCACGCAGACATACACGCAAGGATTTTGTCGCGTCGTACAGAATGGCGCGTGATGCGAGGTTTGACAATATCAATGTCGATCTGATGTTTGGTATTCCGCATCAGACGATGGATTCACTTATGCACACCATCCGTTATGTTACGGGAATGCGTCCGGATCACATCTCGCTGTATGATCTGAAGATCGAGCCGGGCACAGCGTTCTACCGTAACTATAACGAGATTGCGCCGTACCTGCCCGATGACGACACCGAGGCTGATATGTACCTTGCGGCGATCGATCTTCTCGCGTCGAGAGGGTATTATCAGTACGAGATTTCGAATTTCGCCGTTCCCGGAAAGATGTGCGCGCACAATCTGAAATACTGGAACTGCGACGAATACCTCGGCTTCGGCGTGTC
>CAZPPN010000347.1:0-2365 GCA_964588425.1 uncultured Ruminococcus sp.
CATAAGCGCTTCACCGAACATCTTCGTATTAAACGGCTGCATATCGTCGATCTGCTCGCCGACGCCGATGAACTTCAAGTGAATGACGATCTCATCTTTGATAGAGAACACAGCGCCGCCCTTTGCAGTTCCGTCGAGCTTTGTGAGAATAAGAACTGTTATATCTGCTGCTTCCTTGAACTTTTTATCCTGCATGACAGCGTTCTGACCTGTTGTTGAGTCGAGAACGAGGAGTGTTTCGCGTGCGGCATCGGGAAGCTCACGGCTTATGATTCTGTTGATCTTCGCAAGCTCGTCCATAAGATTGCTCTTATTGTGGAGTCGTCCGGCAGTGTCGATAATGAGGACATCCGCTTTACGCTTGTTTGCCGCCGCGATTGCATCATATACGACAGACGCAGGATCGGAACCCTCGCTCTGACGGATCAGTTCGACATCGGCTCTCTCGCACCACACCGCAAGCTGTTCGATAGCTGCCGCACGGAATGTATCAGCCGCCGCAACGATGACTTTTTTGCCGTCCTTTTTAAGATTGTTTGCGATCTTTCCGATGGATGTTGTCTTTCCTACGCCGTTTACACCGATAACAAGGATGACGGACGGGGTTGTGGAAAGGTTGAGCGGTTCGCCCTCACCGACCTGAGCCATGAGGATTTCACCGAGAGCGACTTTTACATCGTCCGCGGATTTGATGTTGTTTGTCTTTACACGGTCGCGCAGCTCGTCGATGATCTTTTCTGTTGTTGCCGCGCCCATATCTGCCATTATCATAATTTCTTCAAGTTCTTCGAGAAGCTCCTCGTCGACCTTTCTGAAATTCTTGACAACTTCGTTTACCTGTCCGAATACGGCGTTTTTGGTTTTTGCCAGTCCTTCTTTTAATTTATCGAAAAATCCCATGATTTGTCAGTTCCTTTCGGTTCATTATTCAAAAGATAGTTATTTCAGGAATAATTCCTTGTCATCCGACGCTCCGAGAGTGAATACCTTCGACACGCCGCTCTGCTGCATTGTAACACCGTAGAGCGTATCGGCGATATCCATTGTTCCACGTCTGTGAGAGATCATGATGATCTGCATCTCGTCGGTGTATTTCTTAACGTACTTACCGACTCTCGCTACGTTTACTTCGTCAAGAGCAGCCTCGATTTCGTCGAAAATACAGAACGGTGACGGATTTACCTTGATCAGCGCAAAGAGAAGTGCAATCGCAATGAATGCCTGCTCTCCGCCCGAGAGAAGATTGAGATTCTTGATCGTCTTTCCTGGGGGTGCGGCGTTGATCTCGATACCAGATTCAAGTGCGTTTTCCGGATCTGTGAGAATTACTTCTGCATGACCGCCGCCGAAAAGCTCACGGAAAACTTCACCGAAATACTTATTGATCTTCGCAAATGCTTCAAGGAATATTTTCTTCATATCGTCCTCGATACCGCCGAGAATCTTGAGAAGATCTTCCCTTGATGCTCTGAGGTCGCCGAGCTGTTCCTTGATATAATCGTAACGCTTTTTGACTTCGTTATATTCTTCGATTGCGTCGACATTGACGTGTCCGAGTGAACGGATCTTATTCTTCAGCTCATTCTGCGTTGACTGGTATGTATTCCGCTCGCCGTCAGCTATTTCATGACAGTCGTTTTCTTCAGCGAATTTCACAGCAGATGCAAATGTCAGCTCGTAATCTTCCCACATTCTCGCGCTGAGCTTCTGCTCGTCAGCCTGAAGTGACGCGAGCTTGGTTTCGTTTTTTGAATGTGCGATAAAGAGGATATCTTTCCGTCCCGTCTGCTCTTTTTCGGTCTGGCGCAGTCTGCCGATTTCACTTTCGATCTCGTCTCCGGTGCTGTCGAGCTTCTTCTGCTTGTCGCTCAGTTCTTCAATCGAGAGTCGGAGCACCTCATATTCGGCAGCTCTGTCATCAGCAGAAGAGGTAAGCGATGTGATCTTTTCGCTCAGCTCGGAAATTGCGGTCTTATGTGCTTCAAGGTCGGCAATACAGCTCTCCAGACGTGCGGAAGAATCGCTGAACAGGTTATTCGCGGCTTCACGGTCACGGTCAAGCTCAGCAAGACGCACACGGATGTCATTTGATTTTTCAACGATTTCCGCGAGATCAAGCTCGGCGATACCGCGTTCTGCTGCGATTCCGTTTCGTTTTTCGGAAATCCCGGTGATCTTATCGTTCTGCGCGGCGATCATGGACTTCATTGTTTCCAGATCGGCTTCACTTCCCTTGCTGCTCTCTATCAGACTGCGGCTGTCGTTTTTCATATTTTCGACAAGAGCGATCAGCGCCTGACGTTTTCCGTCCGCATCGCTGAAATTCTTGTTTTCCGCGTTGATTAATGCTTCAATGAGGCTCTTT
>CAZPPN010000348.1:0-2329 GCA_964588425.1 uncultured Ruminococcus sp.
GAGACGGTGCACGATACCGTGGGTACAGCCGGGGCAGTAGTGAAGCGGAATGTCGGTCAGCGCTTCGGGTCTGTCAAAAACAGTTTTCATTGATAAATCCATCCTTTCTCTCGTTCTCAGAGCGACTGGCTCAGCTTGGTGATTTCAGCGGCAACGTCTTCAACGGTGGGAATCATGCCGCCGGTACGTCCGTAGAAGTGAACGGGCTTCTTTCCGTTTACTGCGAGACGGACGTCGTCGATCATCTGACCCATGGACATTTCAACGGAAAGGAATACCTTTGCGCGGTCAGCGAGAGCGGCGATCTGTGTCTTCGGGAACGGCCAGAGTGTGATGGGACGGAGAAGACCGACCTTGATTCCGGCTTTTCTTGCTTCAGCGATAGCGCTCTTGCAGATACGTGCTGTGATACCGAAGGAAACGATTACGATATCAGCGTCGTCTGTCATGTATTCTTCGTATTTAACCTCGTTCTTTTCGATTTCAGCGTACTTTGCGTAACGGTCGATGATCGTCTGCTCGAGTACGTTGGGATCAATGTAGAGGGAGTTTGTGATGTTCTTTTTTCTCTTGCCGCCGTGACCGTTTGTAGCCCATGTCTTTTCGGGAAGATCACGCTTCGGGAATGCGGAGAAGTCAACGGGTTCCATCATCTGACCGAGAGCACCGTCAGCGAGAAGCATAGCGGGCATACGGTAAGCGTCAGCGAGATCGAGAGCCTCTGCTGTGAGGGATGCCATTTCCTGAACGGAGGAGGGAGCGAGTACGATGAGTCTGAGGTCGCCATGACCTACGCCGCGAGTTGCCTGATAGTAGTCCTGCTGAGAGGGCTGAATACCGCCGAGACCGGGGCCGCCGCGCTGTACGTTTACAACGAGACAGGGAAGATCGCATCCTGCGATATAGGAGATGCCTTCGCTCTTGAGGGAGATTCCGGGAGAGGAAGAGGATGTCATGGCGCGAGTACCTGTGGAAACAGCACCCATGAGCATATTTACAGCGGCAACTTCACTTTCAGCCTGGAGACATACTCCGCCGACCTTCGGAAGACGCTTTGCCATATATTCGGCGATCTCTGTCTGAGGTGTGATAGGATATCCGAAGAAGTGAACGCAGCCGGAAGCGATAGCAGCTTCAGCGATAGCTTCGTTACCCTTCATTAAAACTTTCTTTGACATGATTTATTCTCCTTGTGATTGAATACAGCTTGTTTACGCATCCTTTTCGACTTTGATAACGCAGTCGGGACACATCATAGCGCACATAGCGCAGGCGATACATTTGGATTCATCGGTGATCTTCGCGGGGTGGTAACCCTTGGAATTGAGAGAAGCGAGATCGAGTTCGAGAATTTTCTTTGTACATACTTCGATACAGAGACCGCAGCCTTTGCATCTTTCTGTTGCGAATGTAACTTTATTCATTAATATCCTCCTTCAGGTGCATAAAACCTGTGATAAAAATTTACATATCCGGTATTTCACGCGCTTGATTCTCCCGTCAGAACAGCTTTTTCGTAGCGTTCACGATGGGCATAAGCGGCTCGTTTCCGAATCCCATTGACTCGAATACAGCAGGTGTGTCGGGCGCGAAATCGGGGCAGTAAGTGTGTGCTGTCAGCGGAATCGAACACATTTCGGCGCATTTTTTAGCATATTCAACGCTTGCGGCAATGTCTTCCGCCGTGGTCTCCGCGCCGAGGGATGAATTGTTGATAATATGCGTACATTTCAGACCGGAGACTTCCTCGATTTCTCTCATGCAGAGGAAGCAGTCTGTGGGATCGGTGATCAGCGGTCTGTACATATTGATGACATAGTACATATTGTAGCCCGCTTTTGTGATATGCGTTTTATACATACCGAGCGCAACCGAGCCGTCGTCTCCTCCAACGTCAATGATTGAAATGTCGTTTCCCGATTCGAAGAGCGCGATGAGCTTCGGGGGAAGAGAAGGAATGTCGACATTGGTGTTTGCGAACTGGGGAATCAGCACTTCAACTCCGTTTTTTTCAAGAAGCTCACGAGCGTCCGCCGTCCTGAAATAAGGATTCACGATGTCAATATCCGCAATGTGAACCTTTTTTTCGGGATAACGTGAACGTGACTGAAGCGCAACATTTACCGCGACATTGGTTTTTCCTCTGCCGTAATGACCGCAGATTATGTTTAAGTTTCCGATTTTCTGACTGAACATTTGCCAACCCGTATGATAATGTGATTTTATGTTATATTATACCATTAGAATGTGAAAAAATAAAGAGGTATTTTTATTATCTATTTGCATAAATATTCCGCATCCAGTTGTGTAATATGCACCATACGTCCAA
>CAZPPN010000349.1:0-2320 GCA_964588425.1 uncultured Ruminococcus sp.
CGTTCTTACAGAGATCTTCCGAAGCTCTATAACCAGTGGTGCTCCGTTGTAAGATGGGAAAAGACTACAAGACCTTTCCTCCGCAGCCGCGAATTCCTCTGGCAGGAAGGTCATACAATGCACGCTACCGAAGAAGATGCACGCCGTGAGACAGTTCAGATGCTCAATGTGTATGCTGACTTCCATAACAACGACCTCGCAATTCCTGTAATCAAGGGCGCAAAGACTCCATCCGATAAGTTTGCAGGCGCTGAAGATACCTACTGCATCGAAGCTATGATGCACGACGGTAAGGCACTTCAGGCAGGTACATCTCACTTCTTCGGCGACGGATTTGCAAGAGCGTTCGATATCCAGTTCACAGATAAGGATAACAAGCTCCAGTATCCTTTCCAGACATCATGGGGGGTTACAACTCGTATGATCGGCGGTATCATCATGACTCACGGTGACGACAACGGTCTCGTTCTCCCGCCCGCAGTAGCTCCGATCCAGGTTGTAATCGTTCCCGTTGCTATGCATAAGGAAGGCGTCATCGAAGCAAACACAGCTCTCTATGACAGACTCAAGGATAAGTTCAGAGTAAAGCTTGACGACAGCGATCAGAGCCCCGGATGGAAGTATGCCGAATACGAAATGAAGGGCGTGCCGCTCAGAATCGAAATGGGACCGAGAGATATCGAAGCAGGAAACTGCGTAATCGTAACACGCCACAATCTTGAAAAGACAGTCGTTTCTATCGAAAATATCGAAGAAGTTGTTGCTGAAAAACTCGAGGAAGTTCGCAGCGGTATGTACGAGAAGGCTCTCGCAAACCGTGAAAAGAGAACATATTCCTGCACAACAATCGACGAGATCAAGGTTGCTCTTGCTGCAAACGGCGACGGTCTTGTAAAGGCAATGTGGTGCGGCGACGAAGAATGTGAGGACAAGGTTAAGGAACTCACAGGCGTTGGCTCCAGATGCATCCCGTTCGATCAGGAACACATTTCCGATACCTGCGTATGCTGCGGAAAGCCGGCTAAGCACATGGTATATTGGGGAATCGCGTATTAAGATAATTCAATACATTAAGAGGAGGACAGCTTGAAAGAGTTTTCTATAACGAACGCAGAGAAGTTAAAGAGAATCGATCCGGTTATCCTCTTCTGCGTTCTTGGGATGAACCTGATGAGCGTTATCACTCTCGCATCTGCAGCCGACGCTTACGGAACATGGTATGTCAAGGTTCAGATTGCAGCATCTCTTATCGGACTGTCAGGTATGTTCATCCTGACATTCATTGATTACGATGCGCTCTGCTCGAAAATGAAGTACGTGTTCTTCGGCGCATCGGTTGTGCTGATGATTTTGGTAATTTTCTTCGGTGAAGGAAACATGGGCAATGAGAACTGGCTTCCCGTACCGATCCCGGGACTTAATCTGTCGTGGCAGCCGTCGGAATTTGTGAAGCTGACATTCATGATCTGCTTTGCACTGCATCTCGATCACCTCAAAAGAAAGATCAATCATCCGCTCAGTGTACTTCAGCTCGCCATACACGCAGGCCTGATCATCGGACTTGTGCTTGTTTCCGGAGACCTTGGAATGGCACTGGTGTACATGGCGATCATGGCGTTTATGATCTTCGCGGCAGGGATGTCTCTGTGGTATTTCGCCGGAGTCGGAGCCATGGGAGTAGTGGCGTCCCCCCTTCTGTGGTCTCTGCTTACCGAAAAACAGCAGCAGCGTATCTTGATCGGCTTCAATCCCGACCTCGATCCGCTGTACATAGGCCACCAGCAGATAGCCAGCCGAAACTGCATCATCTCGGGCGGATTCAGAGGCGCAGGATTCTCGGGCGGATCGAAGTATTATTCGCTTCCCGAAGGACAGTCCGACTGTCTGTTCTCGGTTCTCGCCGAAAAATTCGGATTCATCGGAACATTTCTCTACATACTGCTCGTCGTGATCCTTGTTCTGCGTATCATCAGACTGGCACGGGTGACACGAAAGAACTACGCATCGTATATCTGCATCGGAATAGCAGGAATGATAATAGCGCAGTCGGCAGAAAACATCGGAATGTGCCTTGCAATACTTCCCGTAGTCGGAATTACGCTTCCGTTCTTCTCATACGGCTCGTCGTCGATGGTGTCGATGTACCTTTGCATCGGACTTGTGCAGAGCATATGCGCTCATAATAAGAAGTATTATTTCGAGAGGGAAATGGATTAACAAAAAGAATAAACAAAAAAGGTTTTGCCGATCCGATTGATTTCAGACCGTGCAAAACCTTTTGTAGTTATTCTAATGCTTCAGAACCGACGCTTCAGTAATT
>CAZPPN010000350.1:0-2314 GCA_964588425.1 uncultured Ruminococcus sp.
GCTCGGTGAATACCTCATCTGTGACGCATACTACCGCGGTGTGAAAGGCGTTGACTGGATGCGTACTCTCGACTGTGTAAAACAGGACATGAGCCGTAATTCTTATAAGGATTTTATAGAAAAAGGCTTCTGCGAAAAGAGCACGCATACTCTTGATATGGCAGAAGCGGCAGGTAACACGGCTGATGTTGCGCGTGAGCTTGGCAGAGATGATATCGCGGATTATCTCGATCAGTTCAAGGATAACTGGATCAACGCGTACGACAAAGAAACAGGACTTCTCACGAAGGAATCGCATTATTACGAAGGAACTCTGTGGAATTATTCTTTCCGTCCCATGCGCGATATGGAAAAGCGTATTGCTCTGTGCGGATCGAAGGAAAAGTTTGTTGAATATCTCGACAAGCTCTTCGGATTCACAGATCCCGATGACAGAAGCGCAAGATTTGAAGGCTTCAACAACGAATCTGATATGGAAGTACCGTACACTTATGTTTACGCAGGACGTCAGGACAGACTTTGCGATATCATAAACGGTGCATCAAAGTATATGTTTGTCGAGGGAAGAGGCGGAATCCCCGGAAACAATGACTCGGGCGGACTCTCAGCTTGCTATCTCTGGAACACGATCGGTGTATTCCCGGTCAGCGGACAGAATCTCATGCTTGTCGGATGCCCTCAGCTCCCGAAAGCAGTAATGCATCTCGCAAACGGCAATGATTTCACCGTGATCAGAAAAGGTCAGGGCGATTATGTTGACACAGCGGTACTGAACGGAAAAGTTCTCGATCATTTCAGATTCCCCGTCCGTGACATGATGGATGGCGGTGTTCTCGAGATCACTATGAAAGAATCATGCTGACGGGTAGATGTTATGATTGAAGTAAAACATGGGGAATTCGGATCTCTGGCGGCGAATAATTTTCTGATCACCGATAAGTCAACGGGAAAATCCGCACTTGTCGACTGTTCATCCGACGGTGAGGATATGCGATCCTTCATCAGCGGTGCGGATCTTGAATACATCCTGCTCACACACGGTCATTTCGATCACTGTGACGGTGTACGCGATATTGCTGAGCTGACAGGCGCGAAAATCGTGATTGCGGAAGCTGACCGAGATATGGCTAAGGACATTACGCTCAACGTCGGCAGATTTTTCAAACACGGCTGGAAAGAATATACGCCCGACATAACCGTTTCGGAAGGAGACTCGGTAAGTCTCGGAGACTCGGTCATAACAGTTATATCGACACCGGGACACACACCGGGTTCTGTATGCTATCTTGTAGGCGAGCACTTCTTCACAGGTGACACGATCATGGTTGGCGGAGTCGGAAGAACGGATTTCCCGGGAGGAAGTCAGAAGCAGCTTATCGAAAGTCTGCGGCGAATCATGCCCATGACTGAAAAATACAGCGTATATCCCGGCCACGGAGAGATCGTTGTCAGATAAAACCAAATACAAACACAAAGCCCCTTGTTCAGCGCAAAACTGAGCAGGGGGCAGTTTGTATTAAATTGTATCAGATCCGCAGAGTGGCTTATCTCTGAACTCGGCCGGATGCGTTTCCGCCTGCGAGCTTTTCAACTTCGGATACGGAAACAAAGTTGAAGTCACCCTCGATGGAGTGCTTGAGAGCAGATGCAGCTACCGCGAATTCAACAGCGTCCTGTGTGCTCTTGCCGTTCAGGAGCGAGTAGATGAGACCGCCGCCGAAGCTGTCACCGCCGCCAACACGGTCGATGATGTGGAGGTGATATACCTTGGAGAAGCAGTATTCTTCGCCGTCGTAAAGCATTGCGCTCCAGTCGTTGTCGAATGCGGATTTGCTTTCACGGAGAGTAATCGCAACCTTTTCAAAGCCGAACTTTTCCATGAGCTGACGGGCAACACTCTTGTAGCCTTCCTTGTTGAGCTCACCTGCTGTGATGTCTGTGTTTTCAGCTTCGATACCGAATACGTCCTTAGCGTCTTCTTCATTGGAGATGCAAACGTCAACATACTTGCAGAGTTCAGTCATAGCTTCTCTTGCTTCAGCACGTGTCCAGAGCTTGCCGCGGTAGTTGAGGTCACAGCTGATCTTCACGCCATGAGCCTTTGCAGCGATGCAGGCATACTTGCAGATTTCAACAACATTTGCGCCCAGAGCGGGAGTAATGCCTGTGAAGTGGAACCAGTCAGCGCCTTCAAAGATCTTGTCCCAGTCGAAATCTTCGCGTGATGCTTCAGCAATAGCGGAATGAGCACGGTCGTAGATGCATACGCTTCCTCTCTGTGATGCGCCTTTTTCGAGGAAGTAGATACCTACTC
>CAZPPN010000351.1:0-2305 GCA_964588425.1 uncultured Ruminococcus sp.
GGCGAAGACGGCGCAAAAGAAAGAATTTTTGTTACAACAGACCGCGCAAAGGGTAAACTCAAGGAATTCTCCACCGACAAGGGATACGAAACATTCGTAGTACCGGACGATATCGGCGGACGTTATTCTGTACTTACAGCAGTCGGACTTCTCCCCATCGCAGTAGCGGGAATCGATATTGACACTATGATGAAAGGCGCGGCTGATGCGAGAGAAAAGTATTCCGATAAGTCCGCTGAAAGCAACGAGTGTCTCCGTTACGCAGCTCTCAGAAACATCATGTACAACAAGGGCAAGAGCATGGAAATTCTTGTTGCATACGAACCCTCTGTTCAGATGTTCTGCGAATGGTGGAAACAGCTCTACGGTGAAAGCGAAGGCAAGGACAACAAAGCCCTCTATCCTTCGTCAGTAATATTCTCAACCGACCTTCATTCACTTGGACAGTACATCCAGGAAGGTCAGCGCACAATGTTCGAGACAGTTATAGACTTCAAAAAGTCGGT
This sequence comes from uncultured Ruminococcus sp., assembly GCA_964588425.1. Classification (GTDB taxonomy): domain Bacteria; phylum Bacillota; class Clostridia; order Oscillospirales; family CAG-272; genus UMGS1696. The sequence goes on from CAZPPN010000351.1 coordinate 507, forward strand.
CGATACTGTTGTTATCCCCGATGACCCGAACAATATTGACGGTCTCAACTTCCTCTCCGGCAAGGAGCTTCACGACGTAAACAGAATGGCAATGACAGGTACGCTTTTCGCTCATAACGACGGCGGCGTTCCCAATGTTGTTATCGAAGTGGAAGACAGAACCGAATATACATTCGGTTATCTTGTTTACTTCTTCGAGCTTGCGTGTGCGGTTTCCGGTTATATGCTCGGCGTAAACCCGTTCGATCAGCCCGGCGTTGAAGCCTACAAGAAAAATATGTACGCACTCCTCGGAAAACCCGGTTACGAGGATCACAAAGCATCTCTTGAAGCAAGAATGAAATAAAAACAAAACGGAGGAAATCATCATGATCAAATTAATTATCGGCAAGAAAGGTTCCGGCAAAACTAAGACTCTCATTGAACTCGTAAACACAGCTCTCAGCGCTTCCAACGGTTCTGTTGTCTGCATCGAAAAGGGCGACAAACTCAAGTTCGACATCAAATATCAGTGCAGACTCATCGACACAGATGAATACCTTGTAACTGATGGTCAGTCTCTCTACGGATTCATCGCTGGTATTCTCGCAAGCAACCATGATGTCACCGATATTTTTGTTGACTCTGCGCTCAAGATCTGCCAGAACGATTTCGCAAGCTTTGACATTTTCCTTAACGAACTCGAAGCTCTTTCCGCAAAGACCAATATTAACTTCACAATCACATCCTCTCTCGCTGAAGAAGAAGCATCTGATACAGTGAAGAAGTTTATCTGACACTCTGCGCTAATCTGATAACGAAACTGAAATATGAGATATAGTATTGCTCTAACATGGCGGTATATATCTCATATTTTTTGCTGAAGAAAATCCGGATTGCAATTTGATTCAAAATGGTATTGTCAAGACTCCGCGTACATTCATAACATGATAGAGAAGAGGTCCGTGTGTTATGCAGAAAGACCGCTTCACCTCAGTCAATTCATATGAAAGGCATGGAATATAAAATGGCTGATTACAGAAACAGCGGCGGAGGATGCTCAAAAGAACGTGACATGATATGTATTGATACGCATCGTGTCCTTGACTCCTGCCGCGATAAGGATTGTTTTGAGGATGTGCGCGTTTATCTCACCTGTGTCGGTCAGGAGATCATTGACAGAACAGGAATAGTCAGAGCAAAATCAGCTAAGGTTGTATGGTCATGCATCGACATCGACAATGTTCCGTTCAACCGCGGTTTTTACCAGCTCTTTATAAAGATATACGTAAAAATCATGTTTGAAGCCTGTATCGGACAGGGAAATATACAGGAATTCGAAGGGGTTGCGGCTGTTGAAAAGAAAGTCATTCTCTTCGGCAGCGAAGGTAATGTAAGTGTATTCAAAAGCGGAATGTCTCAGAACGGCGGATTCTGCTCCTGCCAGAAACGGGGAGCGAGCCAGTCTTCGACACTTCCGATAGCTGTTCTTGAAGTTGTTGATCCCATTATTCTCAATACAAAGATCGTAAATCCGTGCAAGCCGTGCAGATGTACCTGCTGCTGTACTGTTGACGAAATTCCCGACTGTGTATGTGCGGGTCTCTCGTGCGATCTGACAGATGAAGCGGATTCGAACATACTTCTTGTTTCACTCGGTTTCTTCTCGGTTGTAAGGATCGAGAGACCGGCTCAGTACCTGATCAACGCGGTTGAATACAGTGTTCCGGAAAAGGAGTGCGTTCTTCCTGTAACTGAAGATCCGTGCAGCCTGTTCAAGAAAATGGCATTCCCAGTTGCTGAGTTCAGCTCATCCGGAG
>CAZPPN010000352.1:0-1334 GCA_964588425.1 uncultured Ruminococcus sp.
ATGTGATACAGTAATGTCATCGGTGGATGAGCTGTTTGGGATGTATCCTGATATCGGAAGAATCGGCGTGACAGGTCAGATGCACGGTATCCTTTATCTTGATAAAAACGGTACGCCTCTCAGTCCGCTGTACACGTGGCAGGACGGCAGAGGAGATCTGAAATTTGACGAAAATGACACATACGCATCTTATATGACAAGGCTGACAGGATATCCGGTTTCGACAGGTTTCGGACTTGCAACACATTTTTACAATCAGGCGAACGGACTTGTGCCGGAGGATATTGCGGTAATCTGTATGGTTCACGATTATATCGCGATGAAGCTCGCAGGTATGAAGTCCCCCGTTACTGATGCAGGCGATGGAGCGAGTTTGGGACTGTTTGATGTGAAAAAAGGAATTTTCGATACCGAAGCTGTCAGAAAAGTCGGAATTGATCCCGCCATACTGCCCGAAGTTGTGTGCCCATCCGTTATCGGAAAATACAGAAACCAAGCAGAAGTATACACGGCGATCGGTGATAATCAGGCGAGTTTTATAGGTGCTGTCGGCGGAGACTTGAACTGTATGCTGTGCAATGTCGGTACCGGCGGTCAGTTTTCCGTTTACACAAAGGAGTATATGATCTGCCGCGGACTTGAAACCCGTCCTTTTCCCGACGGCGGATATCTTCTCGTCGGTTCATCTCTGTGCAGCGGCCGTGCGTTTGCCATCCTTGAGAATTTCTTCCGAATGACGGCAGAGATGACGGGGGGAGCTGTCGATAACTGCTACCGTGCCATGGATGAGCTGCTTGACAATAATCCTATGCCGAATGACATACCCAAAGTGACGCCGCTGTTTCAGGGAACAAGGAACAACCCGTCACTCCGCGGAAGCATTACGGGTCTGAGTACTGAGAACCTGACTCCGCTTCACCTGATCTGGGGAATGATGGACGGCATGGCTGAAGAACTGTACATGATGTACCGCTGCTATGAAGAAGCGGGCGGGATTCCGGTGAGACTTATGGGTTCGGGCAACGGACTGCGGAAAAACCGTCACCTGCAGGAATGCTTCGCCCAAAAATTCGGACAGACGATAACATTGTCGGAGTGTGAAGAGGAAGCGGCTGTCGGTGCGGCAAGGTTTGCAGGCATATGTCTGTAAATCATGGAAGAGCAGATGTTTTATCGGAAAATTGTTTCGTTTGATTAAAAAAAGACTGTGCTTGCAGACAGAATTATCGTGCGAGAAGACGGAAATGTGAAGAGTATATGGAATATATAATGAATTAAGCGGAAAAATATGGCGCATAATTCATAATAATAGAGATAATTACAGTTATTTCCGT
>CAZPPN010000352.1:1344-1663 GCA_964588425.1 uncultured Ruminococcus sp.
GTGTCAGGGGTTGATTTTAAGGAAAAAATATGGTATATTTATAAGTGTAAATATTTAATAATTAACTTCTGTTAACAAACAACAGTATAAAAAAGCGAAGTTCGGTGAAACCATCGGCTTTTTAGTGTGTTGTAACGAAAGGAAATACAGTTATGCCGAATTATGTTCTCAGCGGATGCTCTACCGCGGACTTATCTTATGAGCATTTCACTTCCAGAAATATCAATTTCATATGTTTCCACTATATTATGGACGGTGTTGAGCGTCCGGACGACCTTGGTCAGACTATGCCGTTCGATGAATTCTACGCAGCAATGGT
>CAZPPN010000352.1:1673-2296 GCA_964588425.1 uncultured Ruminococcus sp.
CCCAGGTAAGCGCCGGCGAATATATGGAATATTTCGGAAAATTCCTCGCAGACGGAAAAGATGTTCTACATCTGACACTTTCATCCGGTATTTCCGGTTCGTATATGTCAGCTTGCGCCGCTGCTCAGACACTTTCCGAGAAGTATCCCGACAGAAAGATCAGAATCATCGACTCTCTCGCGGCATCTTCCGGCTACGGTCTTCTTCTTGATAAGCTCGCAGATTTCCGCGATTCCGGTATGGAATTTGAAGAACTCGCACAGTGGGCTGAAGAGCACAAGCGCGAAATGCACCATTGGTTCTTCTCATCCGACCTCACATTCTTCGTAAAGGGCGGACGTGTATCAAAGACAGCAGGCGCTATCGGCGGTATGCTCGGTATCTGTCCTCTTCTCAATGTTGACCATGAGGGCCGACTTATCCCCAGAGAAAAGATCCGTCCCAAGAAGAAGGTTATCCGCCGCATCGTTGATGTCATGAAAGAACACGCAGAGGGCGGTACAGAATACAGCGGAAAGTGCTACATCAGCCATTCCGCCTGCTTTGAAGATGCACGTGCGGTTGCTGATCTTGTTGAAGCGGAATTCCCGAACCTTGACGGTAAGGTTATCATCAACAGCATC
>CAZPPN010000353.1:0-2291 GCA_964588425.1 uncultured Ruminococcus sp.
CATTTATTTAATCTTCAAATTTTACGCTGATTTCGGATGTGCCGACTTCAATGATTCCGTCTCCGAATGATGAGTCAATCTCGACATCGGCTCTGACTTTTATCGTTCCCGTATTTGTTTCACTGTACGGGCTCATATCGAGTATAAGTGTGATATCGTCAGCCGTGATCTTCGCAATCTTGTCGATCTCGCCCATGATTGTTACCACGATATCAGAACGGTCCCATGTATAGTTTACTCCGTCTTTCGCTCCGGTATCCTCGATATTTCTTCCGGGGATTCTGATCTCTCTCGTCTTGATCATTGGACTTACAACTGCCGTAACATCCACGGATGATGCGCTGAGCACAACATCGTCAACAGCCGACAATGTCACATTTTTAACGCATACTCCGTCATTGAAATCCATTTTTTCATCAATTACGATCGGATCTATAAGATTTCCCTGATCTATAACAGACGGATCGCCCGTGATATCAATGCTCGACGGGACTAGTTCTACTTCGGTGTTGTCAAAACCGAGAAAATCATATCTGAACACAGCTTCGACGGGTACTGTCACGGTTTTGAGAATCGGAACGGTTACAGTAACCTCTTTCGGATAGTAGTCGATATAAGGACTGGTGATTTCATCGCCGTCCTTCCCCATGAGAGTCACTCTTTTTGTAACGGTAGTCGTGGTTGTTACTCCGCTCAGATCGATGCTGACTTCGGCGTATGCGATACGGGAAAGCACATTTGACGGACCTGTAACGGTTACTTTATCAACCGCAAATTCAACGGCGCCTGTATAACATCCTTCGGGGAGCTTGGTATTCTCACGCTTTTCCACGAGATCAACAGAAATACTCTGCGATTTATCGGCGTAAACATAAATACTCTCCTGTGATATGCCAACGAGCTTGGTGCCTGCCGGTGTATCCACTCTGATCTTGCACGGGTAGCGTCCGACAGATTCGACAATACCGACATCCACAGTCGCAACGATATCCCCTTCCTTGATCTTCGAGAGGATACTTTTTTTGCCCGAAAGCGTTACGTCAACCATAGTTCCGTAGCCGTTATAGATCGCGAGATTCTTTTCGGTAACAAGACTCTCAGCGTTCTCAAGCTGAACAACAATATGGCTGAATGTTGTCTCATACTCGGGACTTTCAACGGACATAACATATATCCACATGACAAATGCGGCAAGAACGCACAGTATTTTTATTATGAGATTGCTGTGAGAAATCTGAGGCTTGTTTGTTTTATTATTCAGATCCATGTTTGTCTCCAGTCTTAATTGCTGCTGTTTTTCCCGGAATTGTCATGCAGCTTGATTTCCTTGACCGCGTTCTTCACATTTTTGAGATTGAATTTCTTTCTGTCGCCCGAATCCTCAAGAAGCTCCGCACGCAAAAATTCAGTAAGGGTTTCACGGCTGAATCCGCGTTTGAGATTTCCTTCAAGCGCGGCAGAGATCGTACCTGTTTCCTCAGACACGATAAGTACAAGCGCATCGCTGTTCTCACTCATACCGATTCCGGCGCGGTGGCGTGTTCCGAGGTCCTTGATAATATCGGGATTGTTGGACAACGGGAGAAGGCATCCGGCAGCATGTATTCTTCCGTCACGGATGATCATTGCACCGTCGTGCATGGGCGCTTTGTTGAAAAAGATATTCTTGATAAGAAAAGCTCCTGGCTGCGCGTCAATTACGGTACCGGTTAGGATCATGTCACCGAGCTTTGTCGTTCTTTCAAACACAATCAGCGCGCCTGTCCTTTCCTCGGAAAAATCGCATACAGCATCAACAACCTCGTCGATCATCTGCGGAATATTCGAGGAAGCGGATTTAGTCTCACCGATGCTCTTCAGGCTTTTAAGCGGCTGAGTACCCACTTTTTCGAGAACCGAGCGGATCTCGGGCTGAAAGAGAATAACGAGGGTAATAATGCCGACCTGGAAGATATTCTGCATGATATACTGCAGAAGATACATATCTGCGAGCTGGCTGACGAGCTGAACAGCAAAAAGAAGCAGAATTCCAACCGCAAGCTTTCCGGCACGGCGTTCTTTGATGAACTTGTAAAGATAATAGAACAGAACGGCTACGCATCCTATATCGAAAAAATCGACATAGTCAATTCCCTGTATGATACTGAAAATATCCGCAACCTGATCCGGAAGAGTTAAAAGTAGAGGTCTCACCGCTGATTTTCCTTCCTGTTTATACTAATAATATATATTATATCATATCATGAGTGATTTTTCAAATATTTTTACATTAAATTATAAATAATATTATA
>CAZPPN010000354.1:0-2266 GCA_964588425.1 uncultured Ruminococcus sp.
GCAATAGCAATAGCAAGCTGTTTGCAGAGATACTTGAGCGCAGCGGCAAATGCAGCGTAACCTTCGCATTCAGTACAGCAGATTTCTTCGTTTTCAGCCATACCCGAAGCAAGAACAGTTACCGTGTCGTTTGTGCTTGTGTCACCGTCAACCGTAACCATGTTGTATGTATCCTTGACTGCTTCAAGAAGAGCAGTGCGGAGAGTAGCAGAAGCGATAGCGCAGTCAGTTGTAATGAAGCAGAGCATTGTACCCATGTTGGGATGGATCATACCGGAGCCTTTGCAGATGCCGCCGAGCCTTACAGTTTTTCCTCCGATCTCGAAAGAATAAGAGAATTCCTTCTTCTTGGTATCGGTTGTCATGATAGCAGCCGCTGCCTTGTCAGATCCTTCGGGAGTATCAACGAGAGATTCAATAAGTGTGGGAATACCCTTAACGATGGGAGCAGTATCAAGAGATACACCGATAACACCTGTTGAAGCTACGATCACGTCATCTTCGGGAATACCGAGAGCTTCAGCGAGAGCCGCACAGGTCGCATTGGCTGTTTCGTAGCCGTCGGGTGTGCAGGCGTTGGCATTGCCTGAGTTGCAGATGATTGCCTGAGCAGTACCGTTTGCCAGATGCGCGCGTGTAACACCGACAGGAGCTGCGAATACTTTGTTCTTTGTGAAAACACCGGCGGCTGTGCACTGTTTGTCAGCCTTGATAAGAGCGAGATCGAGTCTTGCGGCATTTTTGCGGAGACCGGAGTGGATACCGTAAGCCTTGAATCCCTTTGCGGCACAGATACCGCCTTCTATTGCAGTAATATTAATATTTTCCATTGTTATCACCTTAATCAGAATCCTGCGGGGAGCATATCAATGCCGCAGTTTTCTTCGAATCCGAAATAGATATTCATGTTCTGAACAGCCTGACCTGCCGCACCCTTTACCATGTTGTCGATGCATGAGCAGAGAATGAGAGTGTTCGTTCTCTTGTCGATGTGAACTGAGATGTCGCAGTAGTTGGAGCGTGTTACATTGCGGATCTGAGCGCTGACACCCTTAGCTTCAACTCTGACGAACTGTTCGTCTTTGTAGAAATCAACATAAGCCTGTCTGATCTCGTCAGCGGACTTGTCTGTTGTGAGCTTTGCGTAAATTGTTTCTTCAATACCGCGGTTGACGGGAAGAAGATGCGGAACGAATACAAGGTTGATCTTCTCACCTGCGGCATATGACAATGTCTGCTCGATTTCAGGCGTATGTCTGTGAGCGCCGACTTTGTATGCGGAGATGGATTCGTTTGCTTCAGGGTAATGCGTTGTCTGAGTGAGACCGCGACCTGCACCGGTAACACCGGATTTAGCATCAATGATGATACCGGATTTTTCGATGAATCCGAGTTTGAGTGCAGGGAAGAGCGCAAGAGCCGCTGCCGTCGGATAGCATCCGGGATTTGCGATAACCTTTGCGTCCTTGATCTTTTCTCTGAAGAGTTCCGGGAGCGCATATACAGCACCGGGATGAAGCTCAGGCTTGTCGAACGGCTTGTTGTACCACTCGGTATATTCCTCTTCGGATTCAAGACGGAAGTCAGCGCCGAGGTCGATCAGAAGTGAACCGGCGGCAGCGCATTTTTCAGCGATGGGTTCGGAAAGACCGTGAGGAAGAGATGCGAAAACTACATCAGCGCCCTCGATAGCGGTATCAGCATCAGTAAGAGTGGGAAGACCGATTTTTTTGAAATTCGGATATACTTCAGAGATCTCTTTGCCCTCGAAAGAAACCGAGGAAAGACCGCTGATTTCAACCATGGGGTGAGTAACGAGGAGTCGGACGAGCTCAGCACCTGCGTAACCTGTCGCGCCGACTATTGCAGCTTTGATTTTCTTTGTCATTTTTCAGCACCTGTCAAATTAACGTAATTGTCGATAAGTTCAATCTGATGTTTTACGGATTTTTCTGACGGACCGCCGTAAACCAGTCTTGTATTAACGCAGTTGTCAAGATTTACTGCTGTATATACACCTTCGTCGAAGAGCGGAGAGAATTCCTTGTACTGCTCGAGTGTCAGAGATTCAAGATCTGTCTGATGTTCAATGCAGTATGCAACAAGACGTCCGCTTACTCTGTATGCGTCTCGGAAAGGAAGACCTTTCTTTACAAGATAGTCAGCACAGTCGGTAGCATTGATGAATCCGCCGGAAGCAGCTTTTCTGAGACGATCCTTCTTGACAGTCATAGTAGCGATCATGGAAGTGAACAACTCAATGCAG
>CAZPPN010000355.1:0-2264 GCA_964588425.1 uncultured Ruminococcus sp.
TAATCGCCGCAGCGGGTGTAAGTAAGATTGTTATTCATGATAGTACCTCCGTGTTTATCGTTGGTGAGATGGAAAAAGCACGATGCACAGTCTTTCGACTCGACATCGTGCTTTTCTTGTTGTTTGCTTCCAACCCTGTCAGACAGATGCCGTAAAAATTTTCTTTTTTTCGGATTACTGTCTTATTGTCACGGAGGCGATGTGCTCACGGTTTCGCTTTTTCTGCTGTGGTTTCAGATTGTTCAGTTTTCTTCGGTGATGAGATATACGGGAAGCATCACGCCGGGGTAGTCAGCGCGGTATTTTTCGGTAACGGCATCGTATATTTCATCAAACTCCTGCTGTGTGATGCCGATTTCGTCTATCAGCTCAGCAGTGCTCAGGGTGATATCGAGCTTCATTCCTGAGACGTCGATCAGCTTTTCTTTCAGCTCGCTCTCGAACATGGCTGTGATATCTACATACTCTGCGGCAGGCTCTTCTGCTGTGTTTTCGATTACTTCGGCTTCCTCGGCAGCTTCTTCGGCTTCGTTCGCGAGACCATCTGCGGGAGAATCCGGATATGAGTCGCACATTACGCTGTACATAACGGGCGCGTTCTTTTTCTCAGCCTGCGCGGGGTCTTCCGTGACAGCTTCCGTGATATCCTCGGCGGGAACGTCATCGCAGTCTTCGCTTACGGAGAAGTAGTTTGATGTAGCGGCGGCGTACTGGCGTAGCTTGACTTCAACCTGCGCGTCGGGTGATTCGGGTGCGGCTGAAGTTCCTGCTGCGGCTTCGGTGGCGGAACCGTTTTCGGCTGCAGAGAAATACTCGAAGTCGGCGGTGTCACTGTTTGCCGTATTTTCGGTTTCGGCAGTAAGAGCGGGGAGGATTCTGACACCTGCGAGGCACACGATTGCGGCACACGCTGCGAGAGAACCCCATTTGACGAAGTTTTTCGTGAATTTTGATTTTTTCGCGGACGCGGAAAGTATCCCGGGCATGATTTTTGCGTTGTTTTTCTCATATGCGATCTTTGCCATAACGGCTGCGCGGATATCGGTTTTCGGCGCGGGGTAGGCTGAACGGATCACATCGAGATACAGCGCTTCTTCTTCCGGGGACATTTCGCCGTCCGGCAAGGGTAAATTATCTATATCACTCATAAATAATAAATCAGATTATGTCTGAAGACATTCCTTTCGGGTGTGATTTTTTGCGGTTAATGCAGTACAGCAAATGTTGCCGTGATGTTAAGGATTTTTTACCATTACGCTTATTAGACGTTGCGAAAATGAGAAAAGTTCCCGTTTTGCTTATAAAAAATTACCCTTTTTCAAAATTGCCTTGAGACCTGCGCGTCCGCGGTTGAGTCTGGACTTGACGGTACCCAGCTCGATCCCGAGTTTTTCTGCGATTTCGTGGTATGAAAGTTCGCTGAGATCACGCATGATGACGACGGCACGCTGGTCTTCGGGGAGAGCTTCGATCGCGCGGCGGACGGTGAGGATGAGTTCTTTTTTCTCGAGAGAATCTTCGGGAATATCGTCGCCGGACGTCATAGGAACATCCCACTCGGCGTACTCGTTCTCGTCGTCCTCTTCTGCATGAGTGAGGGAGAGGGTACTTTTACGGGCGGATGTTCTGATGGAATCGCGGGCGGTATTGACCGTTATGCGGAAGATCCATGTGGAGAAGCTGCAGTCGCCTCTGAACGAGGAGAGAGACCGCCATGCTTTGATGAAGGAATCCTGTGCGATATCGTCTGCGGAGTCGGTGGGGCATCCGGACGCTGAGAGGACGCGGCAGGCGGTATTATATACGAATTTTTCGAAGTGTCCGACAAGTGAAGAAAAAGCGGCGTCATCACCGTTTTTCGCCGATTTGATGAGAGAATTGATCTCATTCTGATCGGTGTCATGCGGCACTCCTGTCAGATTTTTTTCTTTCACGTTATCGGATATGATGAAAATATCCAAAAACATTGATTATACTTCCGTTCTGTTGGATAGACTTATATAGACTTAATAAGTACATGGAATTATTATACCACACGCGGCAGGGTATGTCAATCTCTGCGGGGGTGTAATTATCATCTTTAATTTTTTGGGAAATATTGGAGGGAGTGGGGGGCTTGGACTTTTGGGTTGCTTACAGCGGGGGATTTTAACTAAATCCTTAGTTGGGGGCTCCTGCGCGGAGGGCGCACAAGAGGAGGAGGCCGCCTCCTCTTGTGAATCACCCGGCTTTGTTTTGCTTTAGTTTTCAGTTCAGCCTGCTGA
>CAZPPN010000356.1:0-2252 GCA_964588425.1 uncultured Ruminococcus sp.
ATATGAACTGGCTTGTTGAAATGTTCACAAACCCATTTTTGATTATAAGTATGTTTTCGTGGTTCATCGCGCAGGTGCTGAAAACTCTTATTTACTTCATCATCAATAAGAGATTCGATATACACCGCCTGTTCGGAGACGGAGGTATGCCGAGCGGTCATTCCGCAACGGTAACATCGATCGCTGTCACAAGTGCGCTGGCTTACGGTGCAGGCTCGTTCCAGTTTGCTCTCAGCGCGATCCTTGCGATCATTGTGTGCCATGATGCGATGGGTGTACGTCTTGAAACGGGAAAGCAGGCTGTGCTTCTCAACGAGCTTGTGGAGGCATTCGAAGCGCTGAAGATCAAGGATCTGCCGGAAGTGAAGCTGAAAGAATTTGTCGGACATACGCCGATCCAGGTCCTCGCAGGCATTCTCGTCGGAATGGTAAACGCGTTTGTCATGTACAATGTTCTTGTGTGAAATCCTGCGATAAAATAAATGGTAAAAGAAAAATCAAAACTGTACTGCAGTTTATTTTGAATCCGCGGCTTCTTCTCTGCTTCGGTATCGCATGGATCATCACAAACGGCTGGGTGTATTTTCTGCTTGGGGCAGGTACGCTGTGTGAGATCGGATGGATGATCGCTGTGGGAAGCGGTTATCTTGCATTCCTCTGGCTGCCGATATCACCCGAGAAGATTCTGACACTCGCTATTTCGATCGCGCTTCTGAAGCTGATATTCCCGAACGACACGAAAACATTCGGGATACTCAGGGAACTGCATAAAAAATCATATCAAAGCACCGCAGGAAAGATTCCGACGGATGATGTTATTCTTTATCGGGTAACGTATATTTCCGCTCGACCGTGAATTCGATCCTGCGGTTTTTGTAATAATATTCGTAATCGCGGTCTGTGATCTCACGCATGACACGGCAGGGATTTCCCACAGCCACAACACCGGAGGGGATATCCTTTGTGACAACGCTTCCTGCTCCGATAACAGTATTGTTACCGATTGTCACACCGGGGAGAATGATGCTTCCCGCGCCGATCCAGACACGGTTTCCGATGTGAACGGGGAGATTATACTGGTAAACCAACTCTCTCAGCTCGGGGGAGATCGGATGTGTACCCGTTGCGATAACGACATTCGGTGCGATCATAACGCTGTCACCGATGAAAATATCAGTGTCATCTACTACGGTGAGGTTGAAATTTGAGTAAAAATTCTTGCCGACGTGCATATTGCATCCCCAGTTTGCGTGGAACGGCGGCTCGATGTAGCAGTTCTCACCGACTTCGGCAAACACCTGACGGATGATGCTGTCGCGAAGCTCGAACTCAGACGGGCGGGAGTTGTTGAAATCGTAAATCAGCTCCTTGCAGCGGAGAATCTCAGCGTCGATCTCGGCAGGAATTGCGGCGGATGAGCAGTCGTAAAGCTCGCCGGTCTTGATTTTTGTGATGATGTCCATGGTGTGTCTCCTTATGAAAAATATCTTATACGACGTTTGAAAGGCATTGAAAAAAGAGAAAAGAAAAAAATCCCACCGGTAAATAACCGACAGGATTTCGTTCACGGAGATGGAGAGATTTGAACTCTCGCGCCGGTTACCCGACCTACACCCTTAGCAGGGGCGCCTCTTCGGCCTCTTGAGTACATCTCCGTATCAAGTATTCGGGATCAGACCCGACAGATGCAACCGTCTCATCACACCTGCCTGTTTATTATATAATAATCACGCGGTTTTGTCAAGACTTTTTGAAGAAAAAATATAAATTTTTGTATAACGATTGACAATCGCCAATAAATATATTACAATAAGTATGTTCATAAAATTCGCCGTAATTTACGCGGCGGCTGCAACAAATCAGAAGAAAGGTATGGATCAAAATGGACACACAAAGAAAAACTGAACTTGCTGAAATTGCCCGTAAAATCCGTGTCGGTGTTATCGACGCAGTTTATTCGGCAAACAGCGGTCACCCGGGCGGAAGCCTCTCCATCTCCGATGTACTTGCATATTTATATTTCGAGGAAATGAACATCGATCCTCAGAACCCCGACAAGGAAGACCGCGACCGTCTCGTTCTCTCCAAGGGACACTGCGCACCCGGTCTCTACTCCGCACTCGCTAACAGAGGTTATTTCCCCGTTGAAGACCTCAAGACTTTCCGTAAGACAGAAAGCTACCGCCGTGGTCACCCGGACATGAAGCATACTCCCGGCGTTGATATGTCCTCCGGTTCTCTCGGTCAGGGCA
>CAZPPN010000357.1:0-2245 GCA_964588425.1 uncultured Ruminococcus sp.
CCCGATGTGCAGGTATATGTCCGGACAGTATGCATCTTCATCGACAAAGACGCTCCGTCAAGCTCAAATTCAGGCGCGGACAGTCTCTCGCCGACAGCCCCTTCAAACAGCCGCCTGATATCATCGCCTCCCATTCGTGTGGAGCTGAGATCTACATCCCCAACGAAAATATGCTTCATTCTCTTCCCCCATACGCTGACGCTCGTTGCGTGAAAATCGTTGTATGAGAGTATTCTTCTAAGTTTCTTTGACAGCTCCTCATCGACCTCGCTTTCTTCGCACGCCGATCGTCTGACCTGCGCCGCAAGATCTCCGGCAAGACTGTAATCCGCCGCGGAAACTGCCAGTTTATCCCCCTCCTTCATTCTCGCCGTTTTTTCACCGAACGAGATATTTATATCATCAAGTATCATTCCCATGCTTGCACAGGACGATGCGGCTGACGACGGCACGACTGCTGCTGACACAACGCCGTTTTTCATCAGTTCCGACACCATTCTGTCCTGCAGTTTTTCTATCGTATGCCCGTCACGCCTGCATTTGTCTCTGATCCTGCAGGTCGGGCATCGCATATCGAATGCGGAAGTGACGATTTCTCTCGCTTCATGCGGAGTCGGTTTTGAGAGACGGGAGGCCATCCCCGCCAGCACAGCCGAAATCGAATGAAGCCCGTCCGACATTGAACCGACACGCGATTTGATATCGGAAAGCGCCGCCTGCTCGATTGAAGATGACGCACGCCGAGCCGAATCGAGAGCCGCAAGTCCGCCGCCGAACATTGTCTGAGGTAATTTTATAAGATCATATGCCGCGAGCGGTGACACGACTGCGCACACAGCCACGACCGGCGGAAAGATGTACACCAGTCCGTCGATTCCGGATGTATATACCGCCCACGCAGTACACACGGCACCGCCCGAGACCACCGAAAGTATCTTCGAGAGTGCGCCTGAGAAATTTGCCGAAGAAAACGATGCGACAGCTCCGCTCACCACTGCGGCAAGTGCGTACATCGGAGCATAGATCGGGTCGAGTACCAGACCGCACGCCAGAGCCGCCAGAGCACCCCTGTGGATCCCGAACTGCGGCGGAATCACGACAGCCACGGCACAGGCAAACGCCGCTCCGAGATCAAAGCTCGTTCCTGCGAGTGAGCGCGGCGACATTGACGAGAACGACATTGCAAGAAGCGCCATGCAGACGTACACCGAAAACTCACGGATCGGGGAATATCTGCATTTTGTCTCGGTCGCGGTTCGGATAAGGTATGTAATCAAAGGTGTGATAAGGAAAGAGAAAACAGCACCGAACAGGTCATAATACGAATACCCGCCCTCAACCACTGACCATGCTCCGGCAAACAGTGCTGCACATGACGACAACGCGATCCTGACAACGATATTTTCGCGGAGCATGATCCCACTAAAGCGGCTGAGCGCCGAGAAGAGTACCTGTGACGACTGTCCCGTATCGCGGCGGCGTATGAGGTCGGATGCGAAATTCTTCACGGCGGATGCGGTCTCAGCCCTGCTTTTTTTATCGGGAAGCGAATCGGACGACAGGTAGAGCGACGCAGTGACCCGTGCAAGCGTCATGAGCAGTATCACGGATGCCGTTATTCCGCCGACTGATGGTATGCGTAGTGATCCGATAACAGCTCCGGTGAGGGACGCAAGAGCCGCCGTCATTCCGGAAACTGCCGCAGCCGCCGCTATGCCGAGAGGATACGTACCCGGGAAGAGAGGAGTTCCTGCGAGGATCAGAGCCAGCAGAAATGCGAAGGATGCGGTAATGATCCGTTTGGTTCTGACTGACGAGAAGCTGCCGAAGAAATCTTTGATGGGGCTGCGTTGTCTGACGAGAGCGCCGCCGCGGGTGGGTTTGGCTTTTCTTTCTGCGGATGATGGGTTGTCTTTCATAATTACCTCCGAATGACCGCTGTGACGATGAGCCGCGGGGGGATCGGCTGCCGTTTTGGAACGGTTGAAAGTTCATCACGTGCGGAATAATTTTGATGGCATGATTATACAATAGAACGGGGTAAAAATGAGGTCGACCGGTGTATGGATAATTATGTTGGTGTGCGATCGGAAATTGTGGGAATTGGTGCGGCAGGGCAGATGCGATCGGATGTGATGACGGATACGCACGAGCCTCGGACGAACGAAACGAAAAATAGACAGGGAAATAAACAGCTAAAGCTGCACGTTGCCGCAGTAAAGTTTCGTCCACCTTTTCAAAGGTG
>CAZPPN010000358.1:0-2233 GCA_964588425.1 uncultured Ruminococcus sp.
GAGAATGAAAAAAGTGTACAAAGTTGAAGTTGACTGCGCTAACTGTGCCGCAAAAATGGAACGAAGCGTAAAGGAAATTGACGGCATCAATGATATTTCCATAAATTTCATGACACAGAAAATGAGTGTTGAGTTTCCTGCCGGCGCTGATACAAACGCAGTAATCAAAGAAATAATCCATATCTTATAGTAATCCGTCCGGATTACGCAAATATCGAAGTCGACGGACGACTGCTAACTCAGGTATCTCCGGAAGATGTGGAAACCGGCACAGAGATCACAGTCTGCCCCGGCGAGAAAGTACCGATCGACGGAATCGTAACAGAAGGCGTGTCATCCCTCACACATCCGCTCTGACAGGCGAGAGTCTTCCGCGTGACGTGAGAGAAGGCAACGAGATTATTAGCGGATGCGTCAACCTCACGAGTGTGCTGAAAATCAGAACGACTAAAGAGTTCGGCGAATCAACCGTCTCGAAAATTCTCGAACTCGTGGAAAATGCAAGCTCACGCAAATCACGCTCAGAAGCATTCATCACACGTTTCGCAAGGATTTATACCCCTGCGGTATGTCTCTCGGCTCTTCTTCTGGCAGTTGTTCCGCCTCTTGCGAGAATATTCTTCATGAATACAACAGGCGAATGGGGAGAGTGGCTCTAACGTGCGCTGACATTTCTCGTAATAAGCTGTCCGTGTGCGCTTGTCGTCAGTATTCCGCTTACCTTTTTTGCGGGAATCGGAGGCGCAGGAAAAGAGGGAATCCTTGTCAAAGGCTCAAACTATCTTGAAGCACTGTCAAAAACAGGCATAGTAGTTTTCGATAAAACAGGAACTCTTACAAAGGGTGTGTTCAGCGTAACGGAAGTACAAAGCGTCAGCTTTACACGTGAGCAGCTCCTCGATTACGCCGCTCATGCCGAGAGTTATTCACCTCATCCGATTGCGGAAAGTCTGCGGAAAGCAATGGATCTTCTGCGAACTACCGACAAAAGCATCGCCGACGTTGCAGCAGAGCTCGGATACCGTTCGCAGAGCCGAATTGCCGAAGCATTCCGAGATGCAGCGGACGTTCTCCCAACGGATTACCGTAAAAATTGTGATATCGGATAACAAAAATCGGACAACTCCAATTCAGCTCTTGCATAAAACGGCAGAATATGGTATACTAATAATTGTTCGGTAAAAAGAACGATATAATTTCAATATTCCCGAAAGGATGTTAAAATGACAATCGGAGATATCATAACCTATATAATGCTGTTTTTCGGATTGATCGGCGCGGCTGACAGAGCCATAGGATGCAAATTCGGTCCGGGCAAAGCATTCGAGAGAGGTTTTGAAGCAACAGGTGCCCTCATTCTCGCCATGATCGGACCTATCACAATTGCACCGCTTATCGCAAAATATTTCGCGCCCGTTCTCTCACCTGTGTGTGAAGCCTTCGGAATCGACCCGTCAATCGTCGCAGGTCTGTTTCTTGCAAACGATTCGGGTGGATGGCCTCTTGCGCTTGCTCTCGCTGAGGATAGTCTGATCGGTAAATTCAACGGCTCGGTAGTAGGAAGTACAATGGGATGCGCTATCATGTTTGCATTTCCCATGAGTTTTGCTCTCTGTCCCAAGGAAAAACGCGCTCCCGTAGCCAAGGGTCTTACAATCGGTATCATCACAATCCCGATAGCCTGCTTCGTCAGCGGTATCTTCTTCGGTATCGGTATTCTGAAGCTCCTTGTAAACCTTCTACCTCTGATCATTTTCGCGGCTGTATTTATCATCGGTCTTGTATTCTTCGAAAAGATCACGATAAAGATCGTTACATGGTTCGGTTATATCCTTACAGCCATTCTCACAGTTGCTCTCGCTGCGGCAATGGTAATCAAGGTGGTCGGTCTTGAGGTTGAAGATGTCGGTTCGTTCGATGAAGGTATGCTCGTTATCGGCGGTATTGCAATCTTCC
This sequence comes from uncultured Ruminococcus sp., assembly GCA_964588425.1. Classification (GTDB taxonomy): domain Bacteria; phylum Bacillota; class Clostridia; order Oscillospirales; family CAG-272; genus UMGS1696. The sequence goes on from CAZPPN010000358.1 coordinate 1,957, forward strand.
TCTCAGGTGCATTCACAATCCTCTACTTCCTCGAAAAATACTGTGCAAAGTTCTTCGCGCGTGTCGGTAAAAAACTGGGTATGGACGAAGATTCCATCGTTGGTCTCATCACAACATCCGTAAACGCGATCCCGATGTTCGGTATGACAAAAAATATGAACGACAGAGGCGTGGTTGTAAATATGGCATACCTCGTCCCCGCATCATTCATTATAGGTGACCATCTCGCATTCCAGGCAGCCGTAGACAGCTCAACAACATTCCCGTTCATTATCGG
>CAZPPN010000359.1:0-2223 GCA_964588425.1 uncultured Ruminococcus sp.
CGCATGATCTCGATCTTGACGAAATCACCGCATCCAAGCTCTCTTGCAAGTCTTGCGATACGAACGGCTTCCTCGGCGTTTCTCGCACCCGATGTGTTGGGAAGAATCGTGATTCCGTCGGGGATGTAGTCGAGTATGTTTTCCTGTTCCTTGGTGTTTGCACGGCGGACTGCGAGAGTGATGATCTCCGCCCCTGCATCCTTCACCGCCGCTTCAATGAGCTTCATAGAGTATTTACCCGAGCCGAGAATGAATCGGGAGCTGAATTCGTGTCCTCCGATAATAAGTTTGTCGTTGTTCATTTTGTTTTCCTCTTTTCTTTATACTTCATATTTTCCTGCAAGGATCCGCAGGACTGTATGTGCCTGATGAGCCGCGCATAGTGCAGCACGGGGAGCGACAAGACTGATATTGTCTGACACATCGCTTGTTTCATCACCCGAAAGATAGAACCTGTCTGTAATTTTCCTTGTCCTTATGCTGTTGGTCGATCCCATACCTGCCATACCCGATGCGGCAACGAGATATTTGCACGGCATCTCCGTCAGCACGATATCCGTCAGCATCGCCTTGGCTTCGGCATTGTCAAACGCTTCGCAAACGATATCTGCGTCTTGCAGAAGCTCTGCGGCATTGTCCTCGGTGATGCGCTCGGTGTGCGTTTCAAGTCCGACATACGGCGCGATCTCGCAGAGATTTTCCGACAGCGCATCCGTCTTGTACATACCGATCTGACTTGCCTTGTACTGCTGACGGTTGAGATTGGTGATATCCACACGGTCAAAGTCGATCAGTATCAGTTTGCCGACTCCTGCACGTGCGAGACAGATGGCAATATGCGAGCCGAGACCGCCAAGACCGCATACGGCAACCGCTGCCGATGAAAATGCTTTCTGCAGCTCTTCCCCGTGGCGTTCGCTGAGTGCTTTTATCCATTCTTCTTTTGTCGGTATCATATCAGCCTCCTCCCACAAAGCTGACGATTTCGATGCTGTCACCGTCGCATAGCACTGTTTCACCGTACTGCGCCTTTGGAACAATATCTCCGTTGCGCTCGACGGCAATACGCTTCATATCGTAATTTGTTTCCGCAAGATACTCCGCAAGTGTTTTGCCCGAAATATCCCGTTCTGTGCCGTTTACCTTTACCATTTTCATGTCCTCCTGAAAAATTGCAACAAAAAAGGAAGCTACCATTTGAATAGCTTCCGTAATCTCTATATTTCTCCCAATACCCTTGTATCAGGCATCCCTACGTTGGCATTATCCAAATCAGGTCGTGTTTCATATTTTCATGAAACCGCACGGTCGAAGGTCACACCTTCCTCTCAGCCTGTATACAAGCTCCCGTTTGTTAAGTTGTGAGTATATTATACACCTTTTTATATGATTTTGCAATAGGTTTTGAAATAATGTTCTCAAAAAGCCGTTATCTTGCGAGTATTCCATCAACAAATTGTTTTGCAAGTCTTGCAGATCTGCCACCGCGTTCAAGTGCAAAACGCTCGGCAAGCATATCAAGCTCGTCCGTCTGCATATCAATACCGTTTTCTTCCGCCAAGTGATGAACGATGCGGAGAAACGTCTGCTTATTGGGCTTAGAGAACGTGATATGAATACCGAAACGCTCCGAGAGCGAAATAAGTTCTTGCATAGTATCGTTACGGTGAACGTCATCACCTTCTCGGTCGGAAAAGGTTTCTTTTACAATGTGCCGACGGTTGCTTGTTGCATAAATGACCACGTTGCTTGATTTTGCCGTAACCGAGCCCTCGAGCACCGCTTTGAGCGCATTGAAATTATCGTCGTCCTTCAAGAACGAAAGATCATCAATAAAAAGCACAAATTTCAGCGGATTGCTCGAAAGCTCATCTAAAATTTTAGGGATACTGCGAAGTTGATCCTTCCGCATTTCAATAATGCGAAGCCCCTCGCCCCACATCGCATTGGCTACCGCCTTTACGGTCGAGGATTTGCCTGTACCCGCATCGCCGGTGAGCAGAATATTCGCCGCAGGCTTACCTGCAAGTAATGCTTTTGTATTGCCAATTACGACTTGGCGCTCGCGCTCGTAATCAACGAGGTCGGTGAGCTCGGTCTTGTCGGGATGGAGAACGGGAACGATACAACCGTTCTCGTCCACGTAGAACATCTGATGCTTTGCATAAATACCATAGCCGTATTTACCGATATTATCGGCGCGATGCATATAGATGTCCTTTA
>CAZPPN010000360.1:0-2204 GCA_964588425.1 uncultured Ruminococcus sp.
AAACAGCAGGAGAAAAAACGTCAGAACGATACCTGCTGAAGTAAGCTGCGGTGTGATTTTTCTTTGAGTCATGATGCCCCCGTTTCTTTGCGGAATTGAATAAGCTCCTGCGGCATAAAATGTATCTGTGAATAATATATGCGAGTGGGGTGGCAGGCATTGCATGAATCGCGAAAAAGACGGCGGAAGCTGTACGAAAAGATCTCCGCATTTTTAGAAATTCCGCAGGAGAGTGTTGCCGATATTCCCGTATTCGTTCTGCGCGGACGGCACGAGCTTGAAGCCGAAGGATGTACGGGAGTTCTCGAATACGAAGCGGAGCGGATAATACTGGCTTTGGCTAAAGGACGGATCACGGTTCTCGGGAATATGCTTGAATTATCGGATTTCAGCGACAGGCATCTGTGTGTCCGAGGGAATATCGAATCGGTATCTTTCGGTGATGCCGACGGAGGTGACGGAAAGTGTTTGTGAAGCTTTTGAATTTTTTCAGAGGCACGTGTGAGGTGACTATCCCTCTGAGCGGCAGGAGCGCGGTGTTCGATTTCCTTTACCGTGAGGCGATCCCGTTTTTTGATGAACATACTGACGGGGAGAGTTCAACATTTACCGTTCATCTGCGGAATGCGCGGCAGATCAGACACTTTTCGGAGGAGAACTGCATCTGTACGGAGTTCTCATGTGTACGCGGACTTCCGGTGATGATCGGATTCATGAAAAAGCGTCCCGTGCTGCCGATCGGACTTGTGTTATGCGCTCTGTGGCTGTTTTTGTCGCAGTCGATTGTGTGGGATATCAGGATCGAGGGAAACAGCAAAACGCCCGATTCTGCGATCACGGATCAGCTTGAAGTGCTCGGATTCGGTATCGGAACGTATTACCCGGCAGTGAATTTCAATCAGCTCCACGCGGACTATCTTGCTGTGCAGAATGATATAGCGTGGCTGTCGGTATTCATGAACGGAGTTGTCGCGGAGGTACAGGTCAGGGAACTGTGGGCGGATGAGCGCGGGATGCATGACGTTAATACATACGCGAACATAGTGGCGTCATGCGCAGGTGTCGTCCGTGAGGTCAACGTCTTTGAGGGACAGGCGGCTGTGAAACCGGGGGACATTGTGCGTGAGGGGCAGGTTCGGATCTCCGGTGTGGTTGAAAAGAACAACGGCGGCATCAGATACGAGTATGCGGCAGGTGAGGTGATATGCGAGGTTTCCGTGCCGCTCAGCGTTGAAGTTTCACTCGAGAGGGAGTCAAAACGCTATACCGGACGCGAAATCAGGCAGAGAACGGTAAAAATTTTCAAAAAAACAATAAATTTTTTCGTAAACGGTGGAATTGAGTACACAACTTATGATAAAATAGATATGATGGAACAGGTATGCCCATTCGGCTACGGAACACTTCCCGTGTGGCTGAATACCGCGGTATACAAGGAATACGAAACAGTCACAGAAAACGTGTCCGCAGATCTCGCCGCAGATGAAGCAATGGCTCGTCTCTCGGAGATGATCAAGGCGGAATGTGAGGGCGCGGAACTCGTCAGCAAATCGTTCGGCACGTATAATGAAAACGGTGTTGTCGGTGTGGAATGTCTTTTGTACATGAACCGTGATATCGGAAAAACGGCTGAGTTTACCGTGCATCTTTCAGATGAAGCGGACGGGACTGCTGACGGTCAGAAATTACATTGAATTCACTCTTGGAGGAGAATTGATAACCTATGATACAGAGAAAAATAACAACCCCGTCGTCTGAGGTCACCGCAAGGATCTTCGGTAGCTTTGATAAGAATATCGGACGGCTCGAAAAAGAGTTCGGGGTGCGTATATACAACATACAGAATCAGAACGATGACGGCGACACAATTGTGATCGAGGGCGAAAAAGAACAGACCGATATGGCTGCTGATGCGCTCTCATATCTCAAGCGGATCGTGTCTTTCGGTGAAGAGCCGACGGATCAGAGCGTTGACTACGTTATCGGCATGGTCAAGGAAGGAAGAATATCCGAGCTGTCCCAGTTTGACGACGACTGCTTCTTCGTTACCGCAAAGGGAAAGCCGCTCAAGGCGAAAACCGTCGGTCAGAAGAAGTATGTTGATCTTATCAGAAAAAACACGATCGTTCTCGGAATCGGACCTGCCGGTACCGGTAAGACATATCTCGCAGTAGCCGCCGCCGTTAAAGCACTCAGAGCGCATG
>CAZPPN010000361.1:0-2201 GCA_964588425.1 uncultured Ruminococcus sp.
GAATGAAGGCGCATACCTCCACCTCTGCACAGTTGTAAACGGCAAGTTCACAGTCGGCGATACTGTTATGGCTGACATCACAGACATGAAGCGTCTCGCAATCATGAGAAACCACTCTGCGGCTCACCTCCTTCAGGCAGCTCTCAGACGTGTTCTCGGCGATCATGTTGAACAGGCAGGTTCTTTTGTAAGCAACGAAGTTTGCAGATTCGACTTCACTCACTTTGCGGCTCTCACATCCAAGGAAATCGAAGCTGTTGAAGCTATCGTAAACGAACACATCCTCGCGGCTCTCGACATCGAGACTGTCGAAACAGATATCGAAACAGCACGCAAGAACGGCGCTATGGCTCTCTTCGGAGAAAAGTACGGCGACGTTGTACGCATGGTAAAGATGGGCGACTTCTCCGTTGAACTCTGCGGCGGTACACACTGCAAGAACACAGGCAACATCGGTCTCTTCAAGATCGTATCCGAGTCTTCCGTTGCGGCAGGCGTCCGCAGAATCGAAGCTGTAACAGGACGCGGCGTTCTCGCACTCATCGCTGATAAGGATAACCTCATCGCAGAAACCGCAAAGGTTCTCAAGTCTGCGAATGTATCCGATATGCCCGCAAGAGCAGCAGCGGTTACACAGGAAATCACACGTCAGAAGCACGAGATCGACTCTCTCAACCAGAAGCTCGCGGCTACAAAGCTCGATTCTCTTACTGCAGCAGCAGTACAGATCAAGAGCGTCCGTCTCATCGCAAGCGATCTCGGAAACTCCGGTATCGACTCCGCACGCGCTCTCTGCGACTCCATCAAGGACAAGTATTCCGACATGGTTGCAGTATTCGCTGTTCATGACGGTGATAAGCTCAACTTCATCTCCGCAGCAGGTGCAGACGCAGTAAAAGCAGGTACACACGCAGGCAAGCTCGTAGGTGCAGTATCCGCTGTAACAGGCGGTAAGGGCGGCGGACGTCCCGACAGCGCTACATCAGGAGGCAAGGATATCACAAAGATCGGCGAAGCTCTCGCAGCGGCATCCGGTGTGCTTGACGGCATGATCAAGTAAGAGTAATTCAATAAAAAACAGCGGAAAGCATTCGTGTCTGTACGACAACAGATCACGCAGACGATGCTTTCCGCTGTTTTTTGAAGTGGGAGCTCCCGGCTTGACAAAATCTGTAATGAAATATATAATATAAATACCACTCCTCCACGCTGTCGAAAGGAATACAACTTATGATAACAGACAACAAAATAATGATTGATGCCTTTGACCGCACGGACAAGGTTCGGTTTTACCATTGGTGCGTCGATCTTGCTCTTGCAGGAGAAGATTACAAAGTCAACGAAATCGTATGTTTCACAAAAAATGAAAATGATCCTCTGTCCGATTTTGCACAGGTCAAAAATACGATCTCGGCTTTCTTCTGATCCTTATGTACACCGAAGACGAAGCTCTGATAAGTGAATGTATGGATTATGTCGACACTGTAAAAGCGGAGTTTGATGAAATCGAACTGCGTACACCGTATCCTGCGGTTCTTGATTCAGAACATATCCGGAAATATTTCAACGCAGAAAATACCGAACATCCTGCCAATCCGGTGTACTATATTCATTCCGCTGATAAGCTTACACTGCTGTCGGAAAACACAAGCGTATCAGTATCGCTGTTTTGTGAAACTGATAAAGATGAAATCGACAAAGCCGTTCAGGAAGGCAAACTCGATCAGGAATCCATGAACGGCGATATGTTCGTGCCCTACACCTGTTACAAGGATACAGAGTGGTACATTCTGCGTGTAAACGGTGAGATTGCAGGGTATCTTCGCAGCGAATGCGGATACAGCAATATTTACGACATCGGCTGGCTCTATGTTGAACCGAGATTCCGTGGACACGGTTATGCAGCGGATCTTGTCCTGAAATTTTCATATGATATGTTCGGGACAGGTATGATTCCTCATTACGGTTTTGCCTTATCAGAGGCATCTGCGCGCGTTGCTGAAAAATGCGGATACATATGCGACAAAACAAATCTTGAATGCCGCACACTCAAGCCAATACAGTAAACACAAAAAAGCCGTACAGCTTTTCCGGAAATACTCCGAAGCTGTACGGTCTTTTATGTATGGATTTATTTTGCGTTCTTTGCGTCGAGTTTTGCCTGAGCGCGCGGCGGGATCGGCTTTTCCTTGATTTCGCCT
>CAZPPN010000362.1:0-2193 GCA_964588425.1 uncultured Ruminococcus sp.
CGAGGGCGTTGCCCTTCGAACCCACCAACTTTTGAAAAAGTTGGATCAAAACTTTTCTGCTGCTGAGTTTGGCTTAAACTTAAAAACTGCTATGACGTAATATCACAGCAGTTTCATCTTATTCACTTGAATTTATTCGGCAGGCTCATACTCGCACTCGATGAACATCACCTTCTCGCCGTTCTCCCACCACTGAGCCACAATTAGAATGTTTGCTTCCTGTCCCTCATACGCCACAAATCCGGCATCGGGATTGTCTGCGTCATAGTACAGCTCCGCGTCGGCGATTCTGTATTTCTCTCCGTTGAACGTGATCTCATAATCCCCTGCGGCAACAACGGTTCCGACACAATCTTCGCACACAACGTCCGCATTTGTGTCAACAATGAACTTCGGGAGTGATGTCTCAATTGTGGCTTCCTTTACATCATTGTCAAAAACAAGCTGTCCGCCGACTTCAGATTCTCCGACTATAACAACTCTCGTTCCCTCGGAAGCGGTATTGACAACATTGCCCCCAAACTTGCAGTTCACGAATGTAATCACTGCGTTGTCGCCGCTTACCGTCACATCTCCTTCAAAAACAGTATCCGCAACAACGGTTTCCTCTCCCTCCGCAAGAGCATATGTATATGTCTCCGCAACAGCTATTCCGTCAATATTTTCACCTGCAGGCGATTCATCGGATTCCACCTCTGAGGTGTTTGTGCAGGAAATAAATGTCATACCCATCACACCTGCAAGGATCAGTGCAAAAAGTTTTCTCATAATCAATATCCTCACTTCTTTTTCTTGTGATTCTTCACGCCGATTATAATCAAGAGTGCCGATATCAGCGCACCTGCTCCTCCTGCCGCAGCGGCTTTCTTCAGCTTCGCATTTCTCTCGGCGCGGAGTCTTCTCTCTTCCCTCGACTGCGAGAACAGCCACTCAAGATTCTCTCTGTCAGTATACACCATATCCCACACATTATGTCCGCATCCGTCAAATTCCGTGTACTCAATATTCTCTCCGCCCTCGCGTCTGATTGCGGCGTACATGAGTCTCGTTCCTCTCGGGGGTACGGCGTCATCATCCGATCCGTGGAATGTTCTGATCGGGATACGCTTGAGCAGCTTCGCGTATGACGGATCTCCTCCTCCGCAGATCGGCATACCTGCGGCAAATCTCGCGCCATGTCTCGCCAGAAGATCCCATGTTCCGAATCCGCCCATCGAAAGTCCTGTCACGTAGATCCTGTCGTCGTCAACATTGCAGAAATCGCGGATCTCGTCAAGAACGGCGCACAGGCACTCGATCTCTCTCGATTCCGGTACGTTCGCCGCGCTGTAATTTCCCATCGCCCACGGGGTGTAGACCCACTGCGAGTTCTCCGGGCACTGGGGGCACACTACGATCGAATCGTAAACCGGGGACTCGGGATCGTCGAACATCTTCTGAACAGCTACGGAAAGCTGACGCTCGTTGTCCGATCCTCTCTCGCCGGCTCCGTGCAGGAACACGAGAAGCGGATATCTCTCGCCGCAGTCGTAATCCTTGGGTATGTACAGTCTGTACGGCAGAGTGAATCCGTCAGCTTCGTAGAATCTTTTTTCAAATACGACATTTACATCGTATGGATGTGTTCTCTTTACCACTTATTTTTCCTCCTTAAAATCTGATCTCCTCACCGCAATCGGACGAATCGTAGATGCCCTGCATAATCTTCGATGTGAGGATGTTTCTGTCGATATGGCTCGGGAGACGTTCACCGCTTCTTACACAGCGAACGAATGCGTCGATCTCGTTCCGGAACATATTTGTCGCTTCAAATTCGGGTTCTTCATTGTAGAGCTTGCCGTCGCGTACAGTCCAGAACTTGAATTTTCCGCCGTACTGGAGTCTGATGCCGCCCTTTGTGCCGAGGAAGTCGATATAGCCCTCAGGCTCGCCGATATTCTGGTCCCAGCCGCAGTTGACGGTGATTGTCGGACCGGATGTGCGGATGAATGCGGTTGTGAAATCGTCAACGTCGAATGTACCGTTAAGATCCTTTGTTTCTTCCGACCACATGGATTCGTAAACGTAATTCTTCATGTCAACGCCGAGTTTCGAGAACGCCTGACCGGATGCCGTGATCGGTTCGGGGTCGCCCGTGCAGTACATAACGATGTCAAGGAAGTGTACGCCCCAGTCGATAAGAGCACCGCCGCC
>CAZPPN010000363.1:0-2191 GCA_964588425.1 uncultured Ruminococcus sp.
CGCAGGCACCGTCGGATGTGAACAAAGTGCAGTCTACTCCGCATTCGCGGTAAATATCGACAACGGCGCGGAGATACTCCTTATCGTCACCGTATGAGCCGTATTCGTTTTCGATCTGCACCATGATCACGTTGCCACCGCGTGTCGACAGCTTTGATCCGACCTGATCGAACAGAGCGCGGTAGTAGCGTCTTACTTTTGAGATGTATTCTTCGTTATTGCAGCGGAGATCCATTTTTTCGTATGCGAGAAGCCATGCGGGAAGACCGCCGAACTCCCATTCCGAGCAGATATACGGTCCCGGACGGAGAATGACATTCAGTCCGAGAGATGCGGCTTCGTCAATATATGCGGCGATATCGAGCATACCTGAGAAGTCGAATACACCCTCTTCGGGCTCGTGGAGATTCCAGCAGGTATATGTTTCAACAGTATTGAATCCGCACTGCTTCAGCTTGTCGAGACGGTCATGCCAGTATTCGCGCGGTATACGGAAATAGTGCATTGCTCCGGATACGATAGTGTATTCCTTGCCGTCCATGAGAAAATGTTTGTCGTTGTATGTAAGGATTCCCATTTTGTCCTCCGTGTTGATCTTTTATAACGAAATCAGTATGACGAGTCAGCCGATGATGCGCCGGACTTCACGATTTTTACGATTCTGCTTGTTCCGAGGCGTGATGCTCCGAGTTCAATGAACCGCTCGGCATCGGAAATCGACGTGATACCGCCGGCAGCTTTGATTTTTGTGCCGTTTGAAACATGATCCGCGAACAGCTTTATGTCCTCAAATGTCGCGCCGCCTTTCGAGAAACCGGTCGATGTTTTGATGAAATCAGCTCCCGACTCCGAGACAACGGAACACATTCTGATCTTCTCCTCGTCCGTCAGCAGGCAGGTCTCAATTATCACCTTGAGAATCAGTCCCGGCTTTACTTCATCCATAGCCGCACGGACTGCGTTGATCTCACAGAGAACATCATCGTAACGTCCGTCTTTCACCCAGCCGATGTTGATTACCATATCGACCTCAGCCGCTCCGTTTTTCACAGCGTCAGCCGCTTCGTATGCTTTTGATGCAGTCGTCGAGTATCCGTTCGGGAAACCGATTACCGTACAGATCGGCAGACGTCCGTCAACATACTTCACGGCATCGGAAACAAATGATGCCGGAATGCAGACCGACGCTGTGCCGTACTTTATTCCGTCGTCGCAGATTTCCCCGATCTGATCCCATGAGGCATCGGGGGAAAGGAGCGTGTGATCGACTTTTGCGAGTATATCTTTGATTTCCATGAGCTGCTCCTTACCGTTCAGAGTGAGTATTTTTCAATAAAATCCGCAATCGGAGCACAGTTCTCGAGTCCGTGCGGGTGATGTCCGCATCCTGCCTTGCCCTCGCAGAAGAGAGTCAGACCATGCTCGCGGTAGTATTTTTCAAGAACCGCACCGTTTTCAACATACGGAACAACATCGTCCGAATCTCCGTACACAAGCGCAACGGGAATTCTGTTTTCCGCAAGGATCGGGATTTTATCAATCGGGTGGTCTCTGTATGTCAGCAGAGCGGGAAGATCAAATCCGTATGCCGCTTCGATTTCACGCCATCCGCTGTCTCCCTCGCCGAGCGCGTTTCCGATTCCGAATCCCATCGGACAGCTCAGAAGATTCATAACCGGTGCGTCAAGATAGAGAACCGACACGTACTCGGGATATTTTGCCACGAAATTCACGGAACAGAGTCCGCCGCAGCTCATGCCGACGCAGGCAAATCTTCTCTCCAGCCCGAACTCACGTGATATGAAATCGGCAAAACGCGCCTTTGCATCGGAATCGACATCAGTTCCCCAGCGGTTTATGTTCGCAAGATAACAGAGATGCCATCCGCGTCCGAGAAGTTCCGCTTCGAGAGCAGGAAACGCGCCGAAGTATTCCATTTTCATCATCCATCTGCCGTGCGGATCGGGATTTTCGGGGAACACGATAAGCGCATCCCGTCCCTCAAATTTGAAATCGGCTCTTTTGAATCCGCAGAATTCGGAATATAGAAGTTCCATGACACCTCTCCGTCAGTTTTATTATGATTTATTCAATAATTTCGAATGTGTTTGTGTTTTCGCCGAGTCTGCACAGCTTTACGTTGGTGTACTGTCCGTTTTCGTTGTTTCCGGAGAACGAAACGTAGAAATAT
>CAZPPN010000364.1:0-2189 GCA_964588425.1 uncultured Ruminococcus sp.
CGATCTTGCGGCGATGGATATTGATATCAACCGACATATCGGCAATATCGGTTCCGTTAAAAATAATCTGTCCGCCACTCGGGTCTTCCATACAGTTGAGGCAGCGGAGGAATGTACTCTTACCGCTTCCCGAGGGGCCGATTACGCAAACGATGTCGCCCTTGTGAATCTTGATATCAATACCGCGGAGGACGTCATGATTTCCGAAGCTCTTTTTGAGGTCAATTACGTCTATCACTTCTTCTCAGTCCCCTTTCCATGAATTTGATGCCGAGTGTAATCAGCATTACGAGTGCGATATAGATAACCGCCATTGCAAGGTACGGTACCATGAACTCGTAGGAGTTAGTACCGATCATGTTGAACGCCTTATAGAGGTCAGACGCACCTACGAACGATACAACGGATGTTTCCTTTATGAGCGCGATGAACTCGTTGCCGAGAGTCGGAAGGATATTCTTGACCGCCTGCGGAATAACGATCTTCAGCATTGTCACGCCGAAAGAGAGACCGACCGCGCGTCCGGCTTCCATCTGACCGTGATCGACAGACTGGATACCGCTTCGCATGATCTCGGATATGTAAGCGCCGCTGTTGAGGCCGAATACGAGCACGGAAACCGCAAGGCTCGTCATTCTGACACCCATAATCGGGAGAAGAACATAATAGAAGAGCAGGAGCTGTACTACCATCGGTGTTCCGCGGAAGAGTCCTACATAGAACGAGCAGATGCCGTCGAGGACTTTCGGAAGAGTCTTATATTTCGGAAGCACGCGAACGGTTGCGATCAGTGTACCGATGATGATACCGATGACAAGACCAACGACCGCGATGATCAGCGTATTTTTCAGACCGTTTATGACTGAGACATATCCGCCGTTGTCAATAAAGGCTTCCAGAAACGTATCGAGTTTTAACTTAAAGCTTCCCATTTATACCTTCATAAAATACGGCGCTCTCCCGTTTGGTTAAATGCCCGACAAGGCACACAGGAGAGCCGCACGTTATTTTTTGTTTATTTCAGTTCTTTTCTGATGATAAGTTCATCAAGTAATCAGTTCATCTTATTGTACGCAGCAGCGATGCAGTCAGCGGGAGCAGCATCGATGATAACGTAATCGATGTTGCCGTTGATCATATCATTAACAGCGAGAGAACCGTTTGTGTAGCCCTTGCAAGTTGCAGCATATCCAGCGAAGCCCCAGTCAGCGTCGCCCTGAACGTAGAACTGACCGGTAGTACCGTTCTGAACACCGATTGTTGTGGAGCTGTCCTTAGTGTTGAGGATTGCAACTACGTCGTCTGCTGTCTGGCAAGCGTCGAATGTTGTATCGTCAGCCTTAACGATGAGCTTCTGGGATGCGAAGTAGTAGGACTTTGTGAATGTAACGTGTTCTTCTCTGTCGGGCTTAACTGTGAGACCTGCCATAGCGATATCAGCCTTCTGCTGACCAACGGAGAGACATACAGCTTCAAATTCCATGTTGCTGATTACGAGTTCCTGACCGAGGTAGTCAGCGAGAAGAGCAGCGATTTCCATGTCGATACCGAGGTATGTAGCGCCTCCGTCTGTTGTGTATTCAAAGGGTTCGAAGCCTGCGTTTGTAGCAACTACGAGCTGATCCTTGGATTCGTCGAGAACTGCGGATGTAACAGGTGTGGGAGTACCGTCACCGAAGTACTTGTTGCAGATTTCGTCGAATGTGCCGTCAGCCATGATCTGGTCGATGAAAGCGTTTGTCTTTTCGAGAAGTTCGGGCTGTGTCTTGTCTACGCCGAATGCGTATTCTTCCTGAGTAAGTTCGATATCGATAACCTTAACACCGGAAGATGCGGATGTGCAGGATACAAATGCTGTGCAGAGCATGAGCATTGCAACTGCGAGAGAAATGATTCTTTTCATGATTGTCTCCTTAAAATGAAAAAATATTAATGGATTCATGCATATTATAACACTCACTTCAAAAAAAAGCAAGCCTTTTCGGGTAAAATCATTCACCTATTTTAACTGATTTATTGCAATATTTTGTCTGTTTTTCTGAAAGTGTTAATAAAACATCATTTATGTGCGATTTTTGCACGTATTTTTGGATGAGTGAAATGCATATCGGTTTCTGAATACTATTTAGTGATGTAATTATCTGTGAAAATAAGGTTTTACGAATAACCCGGCCCGATATGGCGCATAC
>CAZPPN010000365.1:0-2186 GCA_964588425.1 uncultured Ruminococcus sp.
GCAGGAAATCGACGGCGATATGGGTGCTTCCCACGTCGGTCTTCAGGCGCGTCTCATGTCCCAGGCTCTCAGAAAGCTCTCCGGTACTATCGCAAAAACAAACTGCATCGTAATCTTCATCAACCAGCTCCGCGAAAAAGTCGGCATCGTCTACGGCAACCCCGAAACAACCACCGGCGGACGCGCGCTGAAGTTCTATTCGTCCGTCAGAATCGAAATCCGCAAGTCCGAAAGCATCAAGGACGGATCCGACGTAATCGGCAACCGCGTAAAGTGCAAGGTCGTAAAGAACAAGGTCGCTCCCCCGTTCAAAACAGCCGAATTCGATATCCTCTACGGCACAGGTATCTCCAAAGCAAGCGAAATCGTCGATATGGCGGCTGAACTCGGAATCATCGAAAAGAGCGGATCGTGGTTCTCCTACGACGGCAACCGACTCGCACAGGGGCGCGACAACGCAAGAATCGCAATCGAAAACGATCCCGCACTCGAAGCTGAGCTTGAAGCTAAAATCAAGGAAAAAGCAACCGCTCCCGACATGGAAAGAAGCGAACCCGAATTCGACGACGAGGACAACGAAGAACTCGACATCCGCCTGCTTGATCTCGGTGACGACGAAGAATAAGACTCCGAAGAATACGAAGAATAAAGCTGATTTCAGCGGAGGTTCTCATGAACAGAACATATAAAAACCCCGTATGCGGCGGAGCGGATCCGTTCGTTCTGCTGGCTGGCGGAAAATATTACCACTACTCCACAAACGATCCCGACGGATATCATGTACTGATCTCGGATGACCTCATACACTGGGAGGACGGCGGTTACTGTCTGCACAAAAATGATGTCAACGGTGACAAATGGTTCTGGGCACCCGAAGTTCTCGCACTCCGCGAAAAATACTACATGGTCTACACATCGGAAGAACATCTCGGCCTTGCAGTCTCCGACTCACCGAAAGGCCCGTTTGTGCAGATCCGCCGCGAATGGCTCAGCGAACGGCAGGCAATCGACGGTCACTTCATGGTCGACGGAGACGGCGCGGTATATCTCTACTACGTCCGCTTCGATCACGGCAATGTACTCTACGGAGTAAAGCTCGCCGGCTCAGCAGAAGAGTTCATCGCTCTCGCGGCAGAAGGCTCGGTGAAGATTGACGACGCATCGGAAGTACGCCTGCTCTCCTCCGAGGAAGAATGGGAAACCCACATGGGACGCATCACCGAAGGCCCGTTCGTTCTGCGGCACAACGGAAAATACTACCTGACCTACTCCGCGAACGACTACCGGAGCCCGCGTTACGCCATCGGATATGCTGTGTCGGACTCCCCTCTCGGCACGTTCGTAAAGTACGGCGGCAATCCGATACTCGAGCGCAAAGAACCGATCACAGGAGTCGGACACCACAGCTTTACAACATCGAAGGACGGTTCGCGGCTGATATGCGTCTACCACTGCCACAACAGTCTGACAAACATTCACCCGCGCATGACCTGCATCGATCTCGCTGAATTTATCCCGACAGACAACGGGGACTATATACTTGAAATCCACGGTCCGACATCCGATAACCAGCCGGCTGTCGACTGAAAAAAATACAATACAAACAAAAAATCCTGCAAGCCAAGGAGGAATGGCAATGAAACTCGCAGACATACACATCAGAGACCCGTTCATTCTCCCGCACGACGGAAAATACTATCTCTACAAGTCGTCATACCCGTCGATTGTTGTACATATCTCGGAAGATCTTGAAGAATGGACAGAAGCAAAGCCTGTATTCACCCGTCAGGACAATTTTTGGTCAGACAGAGACTTCTGGGCGCCCGAATGCCACGAATACAACGGAAAATTCTACCTTTTCGTATCGTTCAAGTCGGAAGATCGCTGCCGCGGAACTCAGATTCTCCGTTCAGACTCACCCGAGGGTCCGTTTGAGACGATCTCGGACTATCCGCAGACACCGGCTGACTGGGAATCACTCGACGGCACGCTCTGGATTGAAGACGGCAAGCCGTACATGGTATTCGCGCACGAGTGGCTGCAGATCGGCGACGGAACAATGGCATACGTACCGCTGTCCGACGATCTCTCAACCCCGATCGGTGATGCTGTGACAATGTTCAAGGCAAGTGAAGCACCGTTCGCTCATCCGCTGAAGAACAGTAAATTGGCAGAAAAGCTCGGAA
>CAZPPN010000366.1:0-2184 GCA_964588425.1 uncultured Ruminococcus sp.
GTATCGATGATGTCGTACCCGGCGACACGGTTGAGTTCAAAACAATCGGTGGTGAAGCTGTATGTACGGTTGACGAGATCAGAAAAAGCAGTAATCCCACATGAGGTAGTATAAATGGAAAAAGAAGAAATGACCTTTGAAGTCGCGATTGCCAGACTTGAGGAGATCGTGCGTTTGCTCGAAAGCGGAAATGCACCTCTCGATAAGTCTCTCGCAATGTTTGAGGAGGGCGTGGCTCTTGTCAAACTCTGCAATTCGAGACTTGATACGGCAGAACAGAAAGTTAAGATTCTCACATCCGCAGGTGACGGAACACTTGTGGAAAGCGACATGAAATAAGACTTATTACGAAAGAACGGTACAGCAATGGATAACTCAACTCCGAATATTGTAGAAACAGCACTCCGCGATGCCGCCGAAAAGGTCGAGAGAGCGCTTGAAGAATATCTTTCCGAAACATATACCGGAAATACCGTAGTCGGCGAAGCTATGAGATACTCAACTCTCGGCGGCGGGAAAAGAATACGCGCATTTCTTGTTCTCGAGTTCTGCCGTCTGTTCGGCGGATCGGAAGAAGCGGCTATCCCCTTTGCCTGTGCGCTCGAATGTATCCACGCTTATTCTCTGATTCACGACGATCTCCCGTGTATGGATGATGATGATCTAAGACGCGGCAAGCCCTCATGCCATAAAAAATTCGGCGAAGCAGAAGCGCTTCTTGCAGGAGACGGTCTCCTCACACTCGCTTTTGAGCTTGCAGCATCCAATACCTATGTATCTCATAAATCCGTGCGCCTTGCCGTAGCTGAACTTGCCCATGAAGCAGGTGCTGTCGGTATGGTAGGCGGTCAGACTCTCGATCTTCAGAACAAAGTCGAGTGCTATTCCGACCTCAAGGAAATATATCTCAAGAAAACGGGGGCTCTTATCCGTGCGGCTTGTCTTCTCGGATATTTTGCAGCGTGCGATAAACCCACAAAGAAAGATATCGACAGTATCGGAATCTATGCCGAAGCCATCGGACTCGCGTTCCAGATCCACGACGATGTTCTTGATGTCAAGAGCGATACCGCAACACTCGGTAAAGAAGTCGGAAGTGACGCGAAAAACAATAAGAAAACATCCCTGCAGTTCATGAAGCTGGAGGAAGCCGAGGAAGAAGAAACACTTCTCGCGCTTCTTGCAGTTGAGGCTGTGTCTGAATATCCGAAGAGCGAGATAATCTGCAAGCTCGCAATATGGCTGCTGTCGAGAAATAAATGAGACTTGATTTGTATCTCTCACAAAACGGACTCGCAAAGAGCAGAAGCCGTGCGGCTGAACTCATCTCCGGCGGATTCGTCAAAGTAAACGGAGTCGTTGTTACCAAGAATTCCTGCGAAGTTGATGAAAATTCTTCAGTCGAAGTAACAGGCGAGGAACACGGTTTCGTAGGACGCGGCGGCATGAAGCTGGATGCGGCTCTCGAACATTTTGCAATAGATGTAAACGGATTGGTGTGCGCTGATATCGGAGCATCCACCGGAGGATTCACGGATTGCCTTCTCAAACGAGGTGCCGCTCATGTTTACGCAGTCGATTCCGGACACGATCAGCTTGACGAAAAATTCAGATCCGATGAGCGCGTAACAAATATCGAAAACTGCAACGCGCGATACCTGACAGACGAGATCATAAATGAAAAATGTTCGGCAGTAGTATGCGACTTGTCGTTCATATCGCAGACGCTTGTCATACCGGCTGTCCGTAATATTATTTCCGACAACGGTTTTTATATATCTCTCATAAAGCCCCAGTTTGAGTGCGGCAGAGAAGGCGTCGGAAAAGGCGGAATCGTAAAGGATAAAAAACAGCATATCTATGCGATCCGTAAAGTGCTTGATTCTTCAAGACAAAACGGACTCGCGCCGCAGAAAATCATGAAATCCCCCATCAAAGGCGGAGACGGAAATACCGAATTCCTCTTTTATTCGGTGTGCGGCGGAATAAACAACGTAAGTGAGCAGGATATCGGGGAGGCAGTAAATGGATAAAATCAAAAACTACATACTGATACCCAATACCTCTAAGAATATATCAAAAGAAAGCATCGACTCAATTATAAGCAGGGTTCATAATGCCGGCGGCGAGGTTTATGTATATCCCGGTGAGCTGTGCGAAGAACCCGACGAAAAGGTAGTATAT
>CAZPPN010000367.1:0-2180 GCA_964588425.1 uncultured Ruminococcus sp.
TGTCTCAAATGTTCTTACACCGCGTTCGCATAGGATGATATTCTCGTTTCCGCCTGACATGATGTACTCAGCACTCATGAGAAGTTCCTTCAGTGTATTTGCGAGACCCCTCTTGAGAAGAATGGGCTTGTTTGTCTTTCCGAGTTCCTTGAGAAGCTCGAAGTTCTGCATATTTCTCGCACCGACCTGAATAACGTCAACTTCTTCAAACAGCGGAAGATGAGCCGCACTCATGATCTCCGTAACGATCGGAAGACCTGTTTCTTTCTTTGCCTTGAGGAGAAGCTCAATACCGTCAGCTCTGAGACCCTGGAAATCGTAAGGGGATGTACGTGGCTTGAAAGCACCGCCTCTGAGCATTGTAGCTCCGGATGCTTTAACAGCGCGCGCAACTTCAAGAATCTGTTCTTCAGATTCGATAGAGCAGGGACCTGCGATCACAGCAAAAATATCACCGCCGACAGATGTCTTTCCTGAAATGTCAATCACGGAATCATCCGGATGGAACTTGCGGTTTGCGCTCTTGAACGGATCGGAAATTCTCTTGACGGATTCAACGATCTCGAGACCGTGGAGCATTTCCTCGTCAATCTTCATTGTGTCGCCGATAAGACCGATTACAGTCTGGAATTCGCCGTGGAAGAGATGTGTGCCGATGCCCTGAGCCCGTATCCATTCACAGAAATTTTCGATTTGCTTTTCGGGAGTTCCGTTCTTTACTACTACAATCATGGTGTGCCTCTTTCTTATATTGGGAAAATAAATTTGATTCAGATCAATCGAGCCGGAGAAAAATAAAAACGCGGAGTCTTCAGTGTCAATACTGAAACCCCGCTTCTATATGTCCTAATGATATAAAAACTTAATTGCTCAGCACAAACACTCTTACTTCATTTCGGTAAATGTAAAGTAAGAGTAATAATATGCAAAGTTAGCAACTACGTTTATCATTGTAATTATCCTTTCGGTTGATGTTGGGGATATTGTAGCACAACACTCAGCCTTTGTCAATACCTATTCTGAAATTTCTGGTCATTTTCTGAATAATTATTAGCCACAAGCACATGAAGAGTAAATAATTACTCATACAACAGAACAAGATGCGGTTATTTATAATAAATACAGAATTTTACCGGCGTGACTTGAAAATAATTCAATATTATGGTAATATTTTAACAGAAATAAAAATAAATCGGACGTTGCTATGGAATACAGTTATACACAAAAAAATGAAGATATCCTCTCGCGGGACGTGTCCTGCATCAAAGGTGTCGGCGCGGCAAGGCGTGAATCACTCGCGAAAATGGGGATAGAGACAGTCGGCGATCTCCTGCGGTGCTATCCCAGAGCCTACCAGAACAGAGGAGATACATTAACCCTTGCCGAGATCAGAGAACGGCTTGTCGACGGTGAGGACGGACCTTTTTCGACTGTACTCACAATCACATCTGAGCCAGTCGTGCGGATGGTAAAGCGCGGCATGACACTTATGAAGCTCAGAGCATTTGACGAAACAGGCTCGGTTGAGATCACTTTTTTCAATCAGCCGTATCTGAAAAATACCATGCATACAGGCTCAATGTTCCGCTTTTTCGGAAAATTCGGTCACGAAAACTCAAGACTTATTCTGAATTCACCGATCAGCGAACCTTATTACGAAGGCGCATCTCTTCCGGATATAGTTCCCGTGTATCCGCTGACTTCGGGGATTACACAGAAGTTCATGAAAAACGCCATGTCGGAAGCTCTCGCAATGTCGTCCGGTGCGCTGAAAGAATATATTCCGCACGAAGCACTCGAGGAACTTTCGCTTCCGACATACGCTTATACAGTCGAGAATATCCATGCTCCGCGCGATCTTTCTTCAACGGAAAAAGCCAGCCGCCGCCTTGTGTTCGATGAACTCTACCTGATGTTTCTCTCAATGGCAGTCAGCGGAGCAAAAGTCAAGCGCACCAACAGCGTCAGAATGAAAAAGTGTTCCCTGAACGATTTCCTTGATGTAATCCCGTTTGAACTGACAGGTGCACAGAAACGCTCGATAGATGAGATCAGAGACGACATGGCAGGCGAATACCTGATGACCCGTATCGTCACGGGAGACGTCGGAAGCGGAAAGACCATCATATCCGCCGCCGCTGCATATACCGCAATCATGAACGGATACCGCGCCGCGCGTA
>CAZPPN010000368.1:0-2162 GCA_964588425.1 uncultured Ruminococcus sp.
GGCAGGATAAAGCACAAGGGTATCTTCGTCTGAACGGTAGATTCCGAGGAAAATCTCAGCGGAATTGCGGTACCCCTGTGATTTGATCTGCTTCTCAAGCCACTTTTCGTCCCGTCCCGCACGTGACAGATTTTCCCCCATAATGCGTCCGTCCATGATGACTTCCGTTCCGATGTGAGATGCGGATACCGTCAGACTGAGATCATACGGCGTGGCGGGACGTTTTTCGGCTTTCGGCAGAACGGATAATTTCCCGTTGTGCTCAAAAACAGCCGTCTGTATTTCGTCGAGATCAAAATATCCTTGCTCGCGGCAGAGAAGAAGAAATTCGGACAGATCCAGCTTGGCTTTTTTTAGATTTTTACGGATGATTCTGCCGTTGTTCATGAGAATGGTGGGAGTGCCGTTGATGAACTTCCGTGTCCGCGGAAACTTTGATGTCATCAGATCGAGTACAATGGATATAACCCCGTAAATTACCAGCGCAGTCAGGGATTTCCACGGGGATTCCAGATCGGTGGCAAGCTCGGCGGCAATGGAACCGATCGTGATGCCGCTGATGTAGTCGAAAAAGTCAAGCTGAGCCACTTGCTTATGCCCCATGCATTTTGCTATGACAAACAGCGCTCCGACAGACAGAAGTGCGGTGAGCGTGATTTTTAGAAAATCCATATCTTCCCCCGAAAACAGTGTTTTCTTCATTTTTGCCGAAGACGGGTGAATTTATGCAGAGGCGGTTTGTTGATCAGAAATATATTGCTGCTCTTATTGAAATGATTTCAATTACATGATATAATTGAGGTGTTCAAGCAGCTATAAACCATAAAGTTATATCGCAATCAAGTGATTTTGGAAAGAATAATGTGATATCGGAGGAAAATTCATGGAATACAGAAAACTGCCCCGCGGAAGCGAAAACGAAAAATTCAGCGTGCTCGGTCTCGGACTTGGTCTGGGCGGCATTGGACAGACACCTGCCGATGAGATCGAAGCGATAATCCGCAAAGCCATTGACAACGGAATCAACTTTTTTGACCTCTGCACAGCCGGCGCATCCTACGCTCCCATAGGAAGAGCTATACGGGATTGCCGTGACAGGGTATTTCTGCAGGTGCATTTCGGGGCGGTATATGATGAAAACGGCGAATACGGATGGTGCCGTGATTTCGATACCATAAAAAAGACATTCCTCTGGGAACTGGAAGCGCTCGGAACGGATTATGTTGATTTCGGCTTCCTGCATTGCGTTGATGATAACGAGGATTACGACAAACTCTGCGAAATCGGCGTGCTCGATTATCTGAAAGAACTGAAAGCGCAGGGTGTTGTCCGCCATATCGGTTTTTCGTCCCATACACCCGGTGTGGCAAACCGCATTATTGATACAGGACTTGCTGATATGATGATGTTTTCGCTCAATCCCGCATACGATTTTGAAAAAGGTGATGAGTACGGCGTCGGTTCTGTCAATGAACGCTTTGAACTGTTCAAGCGCTGTGAGAGGGAAGGCGTTGGCATTTCCGTGATGAAGCCGTTTTTCGCAGGACAGCTTCTCTCTGCCGATCAGTCTCCTTTCGGTGTGGCGCTTACACACAATCAATGCCTGCAGTATGCGATCGACCGTCCCGGTGTCCTGACCGTTGTTCCCGGTGTTCAGACGATGGAGCATCTGGATACGCTTCTCGGATTCCTGACCGCTTCTGAGGAAGAAAAAGATTATTCCGTGATTGGCAGCTTTACTGCGGATACGATCACAGGCACGTGTGTGTACTGCAATCATTGCCAGCCCTGTCCGGCAGGAATTGATATCGGACTGGTGAACAAGTATTATGACCTTGCCCTTGCAGGAGATGTTATCGCCGCAAATCATTATACCAAGCTGTCCGTGAATGCCGCTGACTGTCTCCGTTGCGGACATTGCGAAAGCCGATGCCCGTTCTCGGTGAAGCAGGAGAGTAGGATGGATGAGATCTCGGAGTATTTTTCCGCACAAAAACGGTGATATACGCTGATATCGGGATACATAAGCAGCAACAGCGTGTTGCTTGTCACATTCACTCCGTTGTGATATAATGTAATCACAGTAAACAAAGGCGGTGAACATATGGAAACAAAGGATATACTTCTCGAACTCAGGACGAAAAAAGGACTGTCGCAGGAAG
>CAZPPN010000369.1:0-2154 GCA_964588425.1 uncultured Ruminococcus sp.
ATTCAGTCGCTGACGGATTCTTCGGTACAATCCGGGACTGGTGCCATGAAAATAACCTCAAATCATCCGGACATATGCTCGAAGAGGAAAGACTTCAGGCTCATGTATATAACTATGGCTCATTTTACCGCAGTATGAAGCGAATGGACTGGCCCGGAATCGACCAGCTTGAAACCGTTCCTTCCTATCTCATGAACGAGCATCAGATCCCGATCGCGAGATTTATCGCATCTTTCGCTGATATCAACGGTGAGCATGAAACATTCACCGAGTTTTCCGACCACTGCGTTCGTGAAAGAGGTGCTGCCGGAGCTCCGATCGAGTATTATTATCAGTCTGTCAACTGGCATCACGCTATGGGTATCAATAACTTCACAAGCTACTATTCATGGCAAGGTATTACAGAGGAACAGAAGATCGCGCTCAACAGCTATACCGCACGAGCAGGATATCTTCTCAGACAGGGAAGACGTGACAGTAAAGTGGCAGTATTCTATCCCGAAGCCGCAATGTGGGACGCATACAAACCCTCGACAGAAGTCCGCGCGCTTGACCACTCCGAAAGAATGATGTCGCTTCAGAGATCATTTGAGAAAACATCGTGGGATCTGCTTCACAGACAGGTGGACTTTGACTATATCGACGCCTCTCTTCTCATTGACGGTGAAATCAAAGACGGAAAGCTCTGCTACCGTGACCGCGAATATGAAGCCGTCGTTATGCCTTGCGCGCGTGTTCTTGAAGATAAAGCATCCGAAAAACTGATCAGACTCGCGGAAAACGGAATTCCTGTGTTCTGCTGTCATGAGCTTCCCGTGACATCAAGAGAAACCGGCGAAGCATCGGTAAATAATGCTAAGATCAAGGAAATGACAGACGCAGGAGACGGTATTTACCTTGCAGAAGAGATAGATGCGTTCGGTGATCTCCTCGATAAGTATCTGCCCATACAGTGCCGTTCTGTCATCACGGAGAACAACAATCCCATGATCCTCTCCCATGTAAGAGACGCCGGCAGCGGTGAAAGAATCGCATTTGTCGCGAATATGTCTGATGAAGAATTCAGCGGTAAAGTAACATTCTACGGCAAGTTCGATAACGTATGCATAGCCGACTGCCATAACGGTGACATCTCCGATCTCTGTGCCGAATACACCGACACCACAACTTCCGTTACCCTTGATATTCAGTCCGGCGAAGGAAAATTCATACTGCTTAAATAAAGTAAAAACATATTGACAAAATAGGTTTAATGATGTATAATAATATCGTAAAAATCCCTGACACAAAGATTCCTCTGAGTGAAAGGCATTTGTGATATATCTGTACTCATGATTGAATATGTCAATTCAGCGGGATACTATTGCCATGCCTTCTCAGGTGTGGCAATTTTTGTTTGTCGGTAACAGGAGGTAAAATGGAAACACGTGTCGCCGTACTCGGGATCATTGTCGAAAATTTTGAATCAGCCGAATCGATCAACTCAATTCTGCATGATTACGGAAAATATATTATCGGCAGAATGGGGATACCGTATCGCGAAAAAAACATTAGTATTATCAGTATAGCAGTAGACGCACCGCAGGATATGATCGCGTCAATGTCCGGCAAGATCGGCAAACTCAGCGGAGTACAGGTCAAGACCGCGTATTCCAATATAATCTCACATGAATAATATACTCGGTTTAATAGAAAAGCTCGAAAAAGAACATTCTCTCGAAACAGAAGAATATAAACACCTTGTCGAAGCGTTTGATAAAGAAAACGCCGCAGTTCTCGCCGAAAAAGCTGACAGAGTAAGAAAAAGCATATACGGCAATAAAGTCTTTGTGCGCGGACTGATTGAGATCAGCAACTTCTGTAAAAATAATTGTCTCTACTGCGGCATAAGGCGTGATAATCGCCTGTGCGACAGATACAGACTGGCAAAGGAAGATATACTCGAATCCTGCCGTGTGGGATATGTCCTCGGATTCAGAACATTCGTAATGCAGGGCGGCGAGGATAATCATTTCGACGATGACGTGATGTGTGATATTGTCCGCTCGATCAAACGAAACTATCCCGACGCCGCTGTAACTCTCTCGCTCGGTGAAAAATCCGCCGAAAGCTATCAGAAGCTTCGTGATGCGGGAGCAGACAGATATCTTCTCA
>CAZPPN010000370.1:0-2150 GCA_964588425.1 uncultured Ruminococcus sp.
CGGATCTCGTCTTCCGTGTATTTTTCACCGCAGCTCGTGAGGCATCCGGCGAAAAAAGCGGTTTGTGAGACTGTAAGAAGCACTGTAAGGAGAAAAGAGATTGGTTTTGATATCTTGTTTGTTGTGTTCATAATTTCGTTTCACCGCGTTTTAGGAGGATTTTGGGGATTTTTATTATTGATAAGAATTTGTTTTCCATTCGTAGGGTTGGTGGAAATTTGCATTATATTGACAGAAATATCATTTTGCTTTATTCGTACGACGGCGGCACCGAGGCACCGCCCTACGATTATACCGTTCGGTTGGTGAGATTTTCAATGATACAAATCACCACGTGTTGGGGTGGAGCACATCCGCAAAAATCCCAACGATTTTCGGCTCGAAGAGAAGAAAATCTACCTTAACTCTGCACTCTGCATTCTGCACTCTGCACTTTTTTACTCTTCCCCAACTTCTCCCTCGTCTGCGTCAACTTCCGCTTCAACTTCCACTTCCGCTTCCGCCTCATCTTCCTCGTCCGCAGCGACGGTGGAGAAGTTGACGATCTTCTTGTCCTCGCCAAGCTTCATCACTATAACGCCCGACGCGCCGCGCTGGTAGATCGGGATGCCGCCTGCCGGGGTACGGATCATTGTACCGTCGTTGGTGATCATGAGCAGGTCGTCGCCTTCGTGCACGGTCGCGATTCCGCAAAGCTCGCCTGTTCTCTCGCTGAGCTTCTGTACGATCATGCCCTGGATGCCTCTGCCCTTGGCGTCGATTTCATCAGCTGCCATTCTCTTGCCGAAGCCGCCCTCGGTAATCGCTACGATATAGTTCTCCGCCATCCAGTCGGGATCATTCTTCTCGATAATGCACGCGCCTGCGACAACATCGCCTTCTCTGAGCGAGATTCCGCGGACACCTCTTGCGCTTCTGCCCATGACGGAGACTTTTTCTTCATCGAATCTGCACGCAAGGCCGCCGCGTGTTGCGATCATGATATCGCTCTCGCCGTGTGTAAGTGCAGCGAAGATAAGCTCGTCGCCGTCGTCAAGGGAGAGCGCGATCTTACCGCCCTTACGCTGGATACGGAAGTCCTCGAGGTTGGTTCTCTTGATGACGCCGTGTCTTGTTACCATGACGAGGTAGTTGTTATCCTTCAGCTCGTCTGCGTGGATCTCGTTATCGAAATCGGGAACGGCAAACATGGCTGTAATCTTTTCGTCAGGCAGCATTTCGATGAGGTTGACGATATTCGATCCCTTTGCGGTACGTCCGGCTTCGGGGATTCGGTACGCCTTCATCTGATGCACCTTACCGGTATTTGTAAAGAGCATGAGGTAAGAGTGGGACTCAACGACTGCAACGCGCTCGATATAGTCCTCTTCCTTTGTCGCCATACCGATGATACCGCGTCCGCCTCTTCTCTGAGCGGAGTAGACATCGGACGGCTGGCGCTTGATATAGCCGTCATGAGTGAGGGTGATAACGGCGTTATGTCTCTCGATGAGGTCCTCGTAGACGATTTCGTTTTCGGCTTCTTCGATACCTGTACGTCTTTCATCCGAGAATCTCTCCTTGATTTCGATAAGTTCATCGCGGATGATGCCTTTGATTTTGGATTCATCTGCGAGGATGCCCTTATACTCCTCGATTGCGGCATAAAGCTCGGCAAGACGGGTTTCGACTTTCTGTCTTTCCATACCGGAGAGGCGTCCGAGAGTCATCTGCACGATAGCCTGTGCCTGATCTTCGGAGAGGTCGAAACGCACGCGGAGGTTTTCTCTCGCTGTGGGGGTATCGGGGGATGAGCGGATGATGGAGATGACCTCGTCGATATTGTCGATAGCGGTCTTATAGCCCTCGTTGATATGAGCTTCACGCTGTGCCTTTGCGAGATCGAACTTGACGCGGTTGGTAATAACGGACTGCTGGTGGTTGATATACACGCCGAGTGCCTGACGGAGGTTGAGGATTTTCGGCTCATTTCCGACGATGGCGAGCATAATAACGGAACAGGTGGATTCAAGCTCGGTATATTTATAGAACTGGTTGAGGATGATCTGGAGGTTGGCGTCACGGCGGCACTCGATAACGATACGCATACCGTCACGTCCGGACTCATCGCGGATATCGGTAACGCCCTCGATTTTCTTATCTCTCACCTG
>CAZPPN010000371.1:0-2148 GCA_964588425.1 uncultured Ruminococcus sp.
GCGGTGGTCCGAACCTGCTTTGGCAAGACGAGCTGCAAGAGAGAGATCGTTTTCACCGAGGATATAGTTTCCGTCATCATCATATGAGCTGTCGATTCTGTCCCATGAGTTCATCGGATTTCTCGCACCTCTGATCGCGTTTTCCAGATTCATGACAGATGTGCGTTCTATTTTTATCATATTGCTGTCCTCTCAGATTTATTACTGTTTCTTTGCTTCTTCTCTCGCCTGTCTGATCTCGTCAAGCTCGAAGAGATATTTCTTTCCGCAGAAACGGCAGTTTGTCTCAATCGGCTCGCCTGCTTCGAACAGCTCGTTCATATCCTTTTCATTAAGGCTGACAAGTGCGCGGAGATATCTTTCTCTTTCACAGTTGCAGCGGTATTCGATATCGAACTCGTCGAACATTTCGTATTCGATGCCTTCAAACAGATGCGCGATGATATCGTCACCGTTCATTCCGTCTGCGATCAGTTTGGAGATTGACCCTGCCATTGTGACATTGGTTTCAAGTCTGTCGACGTCCTTTTCCTCAAATCCGGGCATGAGCTGGATCAGGTATCCGCCTGCCGCAAAACACATATTGTCGTTATCAACACGCACACCGAGCGCGCATACTGTGGGAGTCTGTTCACTGCTTGCGAAATACTCCGTGATATCCTCAGCGATCTCGCCGGACACGATAGGGGAGACACCGACATAAGGTTCGTTCATTCCGAGGTCCTTGATGACATACATGGTTCCGCCGCCGACTGCTCCGCCGACATCAAGCTTGCCATGTGTGTTCGGAGAAAGCTCAACGGTCATATCATCGGCGTAACCTCTTACGTTGCCCATGTAGTCGCCTACGCAGATCACGCTGCCGCAGGGACCGTCGCCTCTGATCTGGAGAGTCATTGTATTATCCTTATCTTTAAGAAGGCTTGACATAAGTGAGGTTGCTGTGAGAGCGCGTCCGAGAACGGCTGTCATTGTTTTGGATGTATGATGTATTTCACAAGCTTTGCGTACTATTGCTGTGCTGTCGCAAAACAGAACTCTTATTGCTCCGTCACTGGATATGGCTCTTTTAATGATACTTTTTTCTCTTGACATAGTTATATCCTTTCGGTTGTTACGGTTTTTATATATCAGCCGATTTTCTGCAGATACCAAGAAATTCCGAAGCTGATTTTGTCAGTTTTTTATCTTTGTGGTACACAATTTTATATTTTCTGCTGAAATCGAGACCGTTCACGAAGATCTCCTCAACATCACCTGCTGCGATTCTGTCTTCAACCATCCGACGCGGTACAACAGCAGCGCCGAGTCCGTTCTGAGCAGCATTTACGAGCGCGGCTGTGCTGAGGCTTTCCCACACGGGATCGGGCAGAGGATACGATTTTGACGAAAGAGATGCCTCGAAAATTTCACGGGTACCGCTTCCCTTTTCTCTGAGAAGAAAATCCATCCCGAGAAATTCCTCTGCGCTGAAGATCTTATTATCTCCGTACAGCTCCGGCTTTACGATAACGGCAAGGCGGTCTTCCATATAATCTTCGCTGTAAAGATTCGCGTCGTGAACTATCCCCTCGATCAGGGCGATGTCTAAAAGATTCTCTTCAAGCGCTTTTTCAAGCTTTGCCGAGCGGTCTATTCTGACAGTCAGCTTTGTCTCGGGATGAGATTTTCTGAATTCTGCGGCATATGCGGGCATCAGCTTTGATCCGATTGAAATACTCGCACCGACACGGACAACACCTTTTTCATCCCAGTCGCGGACAGTTTTCTCCATGTCATCAAATGTGAGCATGATCGACTTGGAGTATTCGAGAAAACGCACTCCGGCTTCGCTGATATAAAGTCTGCGCGCAATACGGTCAAACAGCTTAACTCCGTAGTAATTCTCCAGCTCCGATATCGCAAGACTGACTGCCGGCTGTGTCATATGGAGATGCTCCGCCGCTTTTGTCGTATTGCATCCGGCTTCACATACGGCTGCGAATATTCTGATATGTCTTAATGTCATTCACAAAACTCCGCATAAGTGAATTTAGATAATAATAAATATATTATATCATCTTATTAATCTTTTTACAAGAGTATTCCTGATATTTTATTACTCCACCAACAAACTAATAGTTAATTCAGCGCATCGTCATTCATAGA
>CAZPPN010000372.1:0-2137 GCA_964588425.1 uncultured Ruminococcus sp.
CATAAGGTATGATATAACAATATTCGTAATCATACAGTATTCCGCAAAAAATCAATTCGAGGGGATTTTCGATGAAAAACATTGATGTCTACAAACAGTATTTTTCCGCCGAATGTACTTTTAACGGCGTGGAACGTCACGGAGCCGTTGTATGGCTTAACGCAGAAAGCGACTGCGGCAGCATACAGTATGAGGTGGGTGTGACATTTTTCCCGCACAGTGATGCTGAGGATTTTGCCATAAGCTACGATGCCTGCGTACTGAAAGAGCTTCTTCGTACCAAAGGCAGACGCTCCAAAAAACGTGATGAACAATATCTCGCTCAGGTACATTCAGCGGCAGATGAAATCGCAGGTACGCTGAAAGGTGTCATCCACTGGGACAAGCCGCTCGGAGAAGCTCAGTACGGGTAATACGAAATATATAACAGAATTTTCCGGGACGTGCCGCATTTGCATTCAAGAATGTAATTTGCAGCACGCCCTTTTTATGTCATAAAATAAAGCTCCTGTGAAATTCATATCAATCATTTATCAACATCCACCGCAAACTTTCCTCTGCTCCACAGCCACATCGGCGTATGCACATCAATCGGCTTCAGCTCAGTCCCGGTGAGTATATCCGCCCATCGCTCGGCAAGCACGGTCTGAATATTCGCCATTTCTGTCTCCTCAGCCGAAACAACGCCCAGTTTACGGCTCGCCTGTATGACATGGGTATCGGGCGCGACCGTGATGTTTTCCCTGTCGGCAAATTCAGCGTCCGTGTACTGCTCGATCACGTGCAGCCAGTAATTGCAGATCTTATTTCCGCCGAGATACGGGAAATCCTTTTTATTATTCCGGATAAATTCCTTTATCTTTTTGACTGAGTAATCGTTGTTGTCAAACAGTCTGCGGATATCGCCATTCAGCTTATACTCGATTGTTTCACACAGTTTTTTCCAAATCAGCGGCTGTTTGTTCGGCTGAAGCGCAACTTTATATTCGACCAGATATTTTCTCAGCGTCTCTTCCGGCATGGAGCACACCGCTTTGCTGTCAAAAACCGTCTTTGCATCGCTGTCCGCATACATCCTGTTCGCACATTCCCACAGCACATATGAATTTCGTTGATAGTTCAGCGCCATCGGAAGAGTGAAATACATATAGTTCTGCGCGGAATCTTTCGGTAGAGACGGTTTTTCATCTTCCGGCATTTTCTCCCCGCCCAGCAGACCGTCTCTGTATGCACGAACCAGACGGTTCACTTTTATGAGGATTTCATCTCTGTTGTTCATTCGGACACCTTATACTGAATTCAAGTTATTCTGTTTTTTATTATACCACACGTGCCGCGTATCTTCAATCCCTCACTAAAATTTCACCCAATCCCCAAAAAGGAGCGTCAATCTCAAAAACAGCTTTTCCAGAGTTTTTCATGTATCACCGCCGCCGATGACGGAAACAATAGCAATGTACCACAGCAATTATCACAGGAGATGATACAATGAAAACACGCACAGCCACGCTTACCGTCGCAGTCATACTCGCGGTGTCATCGCTTTACGGATGCAGGTCACGCATGGAATCCGCAGGAAATATGGTTGAGGACAAGATTGACTCAGTTGAAGATTCGGTTGAGCAATTTGTCAATCCGGACGGTTCATCCGGCAATAACCGAAACAATGCAGATACCTCGGGCACTTCCGGCAAGATCACAAAAGAAGAAGCCGAATCCGCCGCTCTGAATCACGCAGGACTCAAGGCGGACGAGGTAAACATCACAAAATCGCAATATGAGATCGACAACGGTATGCCGCACTACGATATCGAATTCCGAAATGAAAGCACAGAATACGACTACGAAATCAGCGCGTCCGACGGATCTGTTATTTCGTTCGACCGAGACTGACGGAACGCTACGGTAAGGGACTTCCCTTGCCGTTTTTGTAATAAGGATATACAAATTATGCAGCAGATTTCCTTTTATGTTAGTATCATCTTGACAAAATCACATTTGCATGATATGATATATTATGTAATACTTACAGAAAGGAAAACAAAAAAATGACAGTTTACCCCCCCGAAATTCTACTTTCGTAAAACCTATTGCAGCACTGCTGATCTTTGTATCGCTCCTCTCTTCATGCAGTGAA
>CAZPPN010000373.1:0-2129 GCA_964588425.1 uncultured Ruminococcus sp.
AATTATACTTGATACTCTTGAACTCACAGCGAATTGTCATGAGTGCGCTTGTTACTCTTCGGTTTCTGCTGTTTCTGCTGCGGCTGTTTGTTCAGCAGGCGTTCCTTGATGGTGCGGTTATCCGCAATCTTTTCGCCAAGAAGCTCGTTCACATCACGTCTGCTCTCGGCATAGATCGTGTTGTCAAACTTACCGCCGTAGGTGTCGGAGAGCTTTGTATGCGCCATGTGTTCCATATTCGTCCGAAAAGCCAGCCGTGCATCATGCAGTTCAACTGCGTCAACCTCTGCCGCCTGTTCGCTGAGTTTCTGATACTGTTCCGCCGCTTCGTCAAGTTTTTCGGAATAGTTCTTTTCGTGTTCTTCCAGCCGGGTCTTGTGTTCCTTCATTTCGGTATAGTTTTTCTTGATTTCTTTCAAATCCTCATCGGTATAACAGCTATATTCCTGCATTATCTGTGTACGCTCAGAACGCAGTTCTTCAATATCCTCAGTCAATCCTGCGATTTTACCGGATAACTCCTGCCGCCTGATAATATTCAAAGATGACAGTGCGTTTCTTTCAGCGGTCAAAGCCTTGCGTTCCGCCAATTTCTCCTTGATCGCCTGACTCAGCTTCTTGTGTTTTTCAAGCAAAGGTTTCACAACATTGATACGTTCCTCAAAATCTGCTTTGCCTTTAGCCACATATTTCACCTGATAACGGAAGATAATCATGCTCATCCGCAGACGTTCCATTGCTTCTGCAAGAGCAGGAACAGACTGCCGGATGGCATCTGTCAGCTTCTTCACCGTCGCTTTCAGTTCTCGCAGGAGGGTGTTGTCAGCCTTGATCTGACGATTGATTTCACATCGGTCAGCTACAATGCCTTTGGTTTCAAGAGCACGGGCAACCACTCCTTCATGAATGGTCGGCTGCTCATCCAGCCCACGGTCTGCATGACTGCGGTGGTCGATGTGTTCTGCGCTGTGATTGCGTTCCAGATAGAGATTCGTCACATCTGCCCAAGCCTTGCGCCACGCAACAAGCTGTTCATCGCTGTTCCAACGCTCAGAGATCGGATTCTGTCTGCCGTATTTCGTGCTTTTCGGATATTTGGATACCCGTTCATATCCATGTGCTTCCGCTTCGGATGGCGGCATATATACCTTTTTCTTGCCAACCTTGTACTGATATAGCTTTTCCCAACCGTCATTCTGTGCGGTTTTGAACTCAGCGGCTGTGAATCCCCGTTCCTCACTGTCTTTCACACAAAGATATTCTTTTTCAGTCTTGTACTGCCACTTGCCCTGCTCGTCCAGAGGTCGCACAGTCAGCATAATATGCGCATGGGGATTGTGACCGTCTGTGTCATGAATGGCAACATCGGCGCACATTCCATCCGATACAAACTGTTCCCGTATGAATTCGGACAGCAGTTTCTGCCATTCGGATTTATCAAGTTCAACGGGTAGAGCAACCACAAATTCCCGTGCCAATCGGCTGTCTTTCGTCTTTTCATTTTCTTCAACGGCGTTCCATAGCACAGAACGGTTAAGCCATTCCTGCGGCGCATACTCCGGCAAAAACACTTGCTGCCACACAAGCCCCTGCTTTCGAGTGTAGTCGTGCCGGATACCATCGTAGTCATTGAGAATCTGCGAACAGCTCATATATGCCGCAGCTGCACAGGCAGATCGTCCCGCACCTCGGCTGATAACTTTCGCTTCCAGATGGTAGATTGCCATTTATCCTCACCGTCCTCTCGTTCCTGTTTTGCTTCTTTTTGCAAAAGAAGATGGGGGAGCAGTCTGCGACTCCATAACCGCAAATAAAGCTGCCGGTGGCAGGTTTATGCGGGCAGTTGGCAGAGGAACTTCCAAAACGGAAGGGACTTTGACAACTGCGTGGACAATGATGACATTTCCGCAGAAATGCAGTATTGTCCATAGGCTTCCGCAGAAGCCGCATCCCCCTCGGAGAGCGCACGAGCCTGACCTTTGGGAAGGATACCACCGCTTGTGTAACAAGTGGTGAGTAAGTGCGCCCTTCGGGGATAAAGGAAAACGCCCCGGTTGCCCGGAGCGTTCTCAATAGATTCAATTTCGTAATCTCTCGCATAAGGTATCCTCCAATTCGTCAAGATTCAT
>CAZPPN010000374.1:0-2123 GCA_964588425.1 uncultured Ruminococcus sp.
TGAATCCGACAGCCGCGCCGCCCTGATTCTGAGCTGCCATTTTCATAGCATCAGCCTGTGCGCCTGTGATAGCTGCTGCGGCAAATGCAGGATCGCGGTACATTGCGGTTTTCTGCGCGGTCTTGATCAGCTCGGCATCCTCGTCGGGGAGTGTGATTGATGCGATTGCGATGCTGATGACAGAAATACCTCTCTCACTCCAGTCATTGCTGAGAACCTCGTTCATTGCCTTCTCAAGGTCATTGTGGTGTGCCGGAATTTCGCTCGGACGAACCTCGAGTGTGGAGAGCTTTCCGAGAGCAGGTGCAAGCGCGCTGATAAATTCAGTCTTGAGCTGGCGTTCGATTTCTTCCTTAGCGTAGTCGCGTGTGACATTTCCGCAGACATTTTGATAGAACTTAACGGGATTTGTGATGCGGTAGGAATACACGCCGTTTGCTCTTACGGATACGTCGATATCAAGACCGATTCGCGAATCGACTACTCTGAACGGTACGGGATTGGGTGTACCGAATTTATTGTCGACAATTTCCTTTGTATTGAAGTAATACACACGCTGATCTTTTGCAGCATCGCCGCCGTATGTAAGTCTGCGGAGCATATTTTTCAGCGTGTCCATGAGCGCATCCCCGAGATCTCCCGTGAAAATCGACGGCTCGGATGATGAATCGAATGTAAATTCACCCGGCTCTGCGCAGAATTCGACAACCTTGCCCTGATCAACGATCATCATGCACTGTCCGTCTGCAACTGCGATGCCCGAGCCGTTTGAAATCACGTTGTCGTTTCCTTTTGTATTTGATGAACCGGATGATATTTTCTTTTTACCTCTTACAACAAGAACATCGTTCGGAATAGAGTCGCAGTAGAAAAACTCCTTCCACTGATCGGCAAGTGTTCCGCTGATTGCGTTCTTTGCAGCTTTAATAAGTCCCATAGCTTTCACTCCTGAATTTAGATTATTTGATTATGAACATTATACACTCACGGGTGAGTAAAAATCAATATGATTATGTAAACTTGCGGAGTAAATACAGTAAATCCCGTCATTCTTTGCAAAACGACGGGATATTTATTAAATTCGAACTTCCGCGCCGAACGGCATCAGAGCGAGCTTTGCAAGCTTGAAAAACTGTTTGCCGAACGGTATGCCGATTATCGTTACGCACAGGATCAGACCGATCGTCAGATGCTCTATCGCAAGAGGGAGTCCCGACACGATGATCCAGATCACATTCACGATCAGTGACACCGCACCGCCGCCGTACTCGACCGTTTTGCCGAACGGGGAGAACGAGAGCGACGCAAATTTGAAGCACTGAACGCCGATCGGGATTCCGACAATCGTTATGCACCAGAGCAGACCTGTAAAAATCCAGCTCAGTCCGCTGATCAGTCCGCCGAAAATGAACCACAAAACATTACCCAAAAACCGCATGAAATTACCTCTGTTTCCGTCGTTTACATGATAATTATATCAACATCCGCAGCTGAAATCAATGGAATTTGCGTTTTTTAAGTATGGCTTAATGATTTTTTAATTTTACGGTATAAGCGAATATTCAGCTTCTTCAAGTGCTGCTGTGAGAGTTTTAAGATAGATATTCATCAGCTTCTTTCTAGCCTGTACTTTTGAAGCCCATGTCTGGTCATTCTGCATAACCGCATTATAGAAAATATCGGCGATATTATCGAGGTACTTATTATAGAATCTTCCGAGTTCGAAAACAACTGCAGCAATTTTCGGCAAAAAACGTGCTGCATTTACGCTTATACGCATTTTCAGCACGTTAATTTATTCAATTATGAATACTGGTCTTCAATCTTACCGAGCAGCTTTGACATAGAGCTGTCAAGAGACTTCTGAACTTTAGCACTAAGTGATCCCCAGTTACCCTTATTTGCTCCGACCGCACCTGTGAATGTGTCCGTAATATTGTTGAGTTCTCTTACGAAGAAACGTCCGAGATCGAATGTGATACTTGAACGAATAAGGTCGAACATCTGTGCATCAATGTCATCGTATGAGAATTTCTTTTTCATATTGTTTTCAAATACAGCAGGAGTTGTGAGTCTGTGAGCTTCGGAGGCGGCACATTCAAGAACGGTGTGTGTTACCTCAG
>CAZPPN010000375.1:0-2114 GCA_964588425.1 uncultured Ruminococcus sp.
TGTGACGTTATCTGCAATATCGACCTCAACGATATGCTGAACTACCACCAGAAGAGCGGCGCTGATATCACTGTCGCTGTAAAGAATGTTGAGCTTGATGAAGAAACAGCAAAGAAGAACGTGCTCTACTATTCCGATGAAAGCACAGGCCGCATCAACGACGTTATCGCTTATCCCACCAATTTCAATGGCAGCGCTGATATCTGTCTCAACATCGTTATCATGAAGACATCCTACCTCCGTCAGATTGTTCAGGATGCTATTGCTCATAACTATGTAAGCCTTACCCGTGACGTTATTGCGAAGAACATGGAACACATGAACTACCGCGTTTACAGATACGAAGGCTTCTTCGCCTGCATCTCCTCTTTCAAGGAATACTATGCTCAGAGTATGCAGCTTCTCCGTGATCCCGATGCAAGACGTTCTCTCTTCAGCGTAAAGAACCGTCCCGTTTACACAAAGGTAAGAAACTCCACACCCGCATTCTACAGTTCCACATCCAATGTAAAGAACTCCATGATCGCGGACGGATGCTATATCGAAGGTACAGTTGAAAACTCGATCGTATTCCGCGGAGCAAAAATCGGACGCAACGCAACTGTAAAGAACAGTATCATCATGCAGGATACAATCATCAGCGACGGCGCGTTCCTCAACTGCGTAATCACCGACAAGAACGCTGTTATCCGTGACGGACGTATGCTGTGCGGTGCGGATGTTCAGCCGTTCTACGTATCAAAGGGAACAATGATTTGATCAGGGCGGGGCAATCCCTTCTGGTCACTCCCCGGATAATCCGGATCAAATATCATTCAGGAGATAATTGAAAAATGAAAATACTTTATGCAGCGTCGGAAGCCCTTCCTTTCATTTCGACAGGCGGACTTGCCGATGTAGTAGGTTCTCTTCCTCACGCTGTCCGTGCTGAACTCGGTAATGATGCGGATATCAGAGTGGTTATTCCGCTTTATCCCTCAATCAGAGATAAGTTCGCTGAACAGCTTGAGCTTGTCACAGAGATCAGCGTAAGACTCGCATGGCGTAATCAGTACTGCGGTATCTGGAAGATCGAAAAGAACGGTGTTACATTCTATTTCATTGATAACCTCTTCTATTTCGACAGAAAGACTCTCTACGGCAGCTTCGATGACGGCGAAAGATTTGCTTTCTTCTCAAAATGCATTCTCGAGCTCATGGCAGCGGTCAACTTCTATCCCGATGTTCTCCATGCAAATGACTGGCAGACAGCTCTCGCAGTAATCTACCTCAAGAGAAAATATTCCCACCTCGATGAGTACAGAGATATCAAGGCTCTCTTCACAATTCACAATATCGACTATCAGGGCGTTTACGATTTCGGTATCCTCGCGGAAATCTTCGAGCTTCCCGAGTGGGACAGAAATGTTGTTGAATACAACGGATGCATCAACCTTCTAAAGGGAGCTGTCGTGTGCGCCGATATGGTAAATACTGTAAGTAATACCTACTCCCGTGAGATCCTGACGGAATTCTTCTCAAGCGGCCTGCACCATATTCTCAGACAGGCTGACGCTGAGGGAAGACTCACAGGTATCGTAAACGGTATCGACGTTGATTATTACAGCGCAGAAAAAGATCCCGATATCGAGAAAAACTTCACGGCAGATGATATCTCCGGCAAGGCTGCCGACAAAGCTGTTCTTCAGGAATATGCAGGCTTCGAGATAAATCCCGATGTCCCGATCATCGCAATGGTATCAAGACTCGCTTCCCATAAGGGATTCGATCTTGTAAGACACGTTCTTGAAGAGATCGTGAGCGAAAACGAAGTCCAGTTCGTTCTTCTCGGAACAGGTGAAGACGCTCTTGAAAAGTACTTCGTATATCTCGCTGAGAAGTATCCCGAAAAGGTATGCGTAAAGCTCGAGTTCAATAAGGTTCTCTCGAAGAAGATCTATGCCGGCGCGGATATGTTCCTCATGCCGTCGAAGAGCGAACCGTGCGGTCTCTCCCAGATGATCGCATCAAGATACGGTACCGTTCCGATCGTACGTGAATGCGGCGGTCTCGCAGATACAATTCATGCATACAATGAATATACGGGCGAGGGCAACGGTTTCTCCTTCACAAAC
>CAZPPN010000376.1:0-2109 GCA_964588425.1 uncultured Ruminococcus sp.
TACCATATCTTTGTGTTCTTGGTATGAATGTTTCTTTACTTTGTCAACAGCACCGTCAGCTGAACTTGTTCAGCAAGTGGTCCCTAACTTCCGTATTAACGAGCTTCTGAACCCTTGGACGGAACCATATCCCTATCCACCGAGAGCCAAACGAAATTGGTAAAGCACCAACCCATGCCCCCGCCCAGTTTAAAAGTTTTTGCCGGGCTTTTTCCAAAAAGCCGCGTTCCCCTTTCCCGAGACTACTGCACTGCCTCCCCTTTGTCCGCTACACCAGCTTTCGCAGGACACGCTTGCTGACGCGACAAAGGACTTCGTAGTTGATGCTGCTGCTGAGGGAGGCGAGATCGTTGACCGATTGACCGGAGTCACCGCCGAAGAGGGTTACGGAGTCGCCGACATTGACCGGGGAGCGACCGGGAGCGAAGGAGTCGGTTACGTCGACCATGAACTGATCCATGCAGATGCGCCCGATCTGACGGTACTTGTGCCCACCGATCACTACATAGCATCCCTTGCAGCTCCGCTCGAAACCGTCAGCATAACCTGCCGCAACCGTCGCCGCAATGATGTCGCGATCCGCTTCAAATTCCGCACCGTAGCTGACTTTTTCGCCTGCGCGTATGACGTGAATGTGCGTCACCGATGACTCAAACTTCATTACAGGCTTGAATCTCTCGTCAATCGAGCCGTTCGGCATCATTCCGTATAGAATCACACCTGCGCGAACCGCATCAAAATGCGCCTCCGGAAGCGTGAGTATCGCCGCACTGTTCGCCGCATGACATATTCCCGGATCAATTCCGCGCACGCGAAGCTCGGCGATGATGCGGGTGTATCTCGATAGCTGAAAACGTGTGTATCCGCCGCAGCCTTCGTATCCCGGAAGAATCCGCCCGTCCATCAGCTCGTCGTCGGCTGAGGAGAAATGCGTGAAAATTCCGCACAGGCGAAGATTTTCGTCCCCGGCAATGCGCGCGATCTGTTCAGCCGAGGCTTCGTAATCGCTGTCCGATGTGGGGAAACCCAGACGGTTCATGCCCGTGTCGAGCTTTATATGTATCTTCAGAACACCGCCGTACAATTTCGCCGCATCGGAGAGAAGACGCGCGTTCTCGGCAGATACCACGGTACAGGTTATGTCACGCTCGATCATCTCACCCACGTTTTCGGGATCAATATGCCCGAGAATCAAGATGTCGGGATGCCGTGAGTTAGCGCTTTCGATTGATCTCAGCTCTGCGGCTTCCTCTTCGGATGACACGGCGAAAAAATCACATCCGGCATCCCCGAGGACTGACGCTGCGTATTCGATTCCGTGACCGTACGCGTCAGCTTTGACAACGCTTATCACACGCGAATCCCCCGTGATGCTGTCTATGGTTCTGTAATTTGATATGAGAGCATTTTTGTCGATGTAGGCTGTGTTCTTGTGTTTCATTCTTAGTTATCTTTCGGTAGTGTGTTGTTTTGATCGGAAATAAAGTAATCTTTGATGACTATTGTTTTTCCGCCGTCGGCTGTGACTGAAACGGGAAGATTTTCCGCTCCGATCTCAACCTGACCTGACGGGCATACGAGTATTGTGCTGCCGCCGTCGTCCGATCTGCGTGCGGTAAGCTGCTCCGTCGGGAGGAAGTACATGAGGTCGATGAGGTTTGTGAGGTTTTTTGAGACCTCGGATGATAGCGGGATTGAGGTTTCACCTGCGCTCAGGGTGAGTGAGGATCCGTCATATTCCGCTGTGATTCCCGATGAGCGTGCGGGGGAAGTGACGGTCAGCGTGACTCTGCTGCCGGTTTTCGTGCCGCTGCACACGATTTCGTCGGGAGAGAATGATGAAGTGAACACGGCGGTGAAGGAGGCATCGTGATCCCTGTACGAGAAAACCGATCCTCCTCCGCTGCCGCATGATGCAATTATGAGAACGAGTGACAGTGCGATTGTGATGAACGCTCTGATGCGCATGAATGCCTCCGCTGTGGGTTGGGTATATGATATTATATGCAGGCATCGGGGCGTGGTATGAGTGGGGGAAGTGCGAATTGTTTGTCTCTTCTTTTTTCTCTCTTTAGCGAGAGAAGAAAAAAGAAGCAAAAAAGAGAGAAC